>NZ_JBLYZG010000012.1:0-129577 GCF_049310245.1 Endozoicomonas sp. ALB115
TGGATTCAGAAACACGGAAAGAATGGAATGAAGCCAGCGAGAAAAGGAGAAGAGACCCACTTGGGCTTGATGAAATAGTGGAATGGGATTTGGATTCATTGGCGACATTGGATTCATTGGCGACAGAGTCAAAACTGGTCAACAACGATGACTGGATGGAAGAGTTCCTACAAGGGCTATGTTGTGTTTAAGGGTTGAAAGTGATTAAAGGCAGTTCCTCAGCATGCCGGTTTAGCCGTATCTTCGCTTTCCAGGAACTCCTCGGCATCAGAACGCGGGTCAATCTGCGCAACAATGGGTGTTGTTCGGGGTACTGGAATAAAGTGCTGCTCTTCGCTGGTGTAGATCGCAGGACGGTAAGCCATCCGAATCAGGAAGAAAAGACCGGTAACGCCCATCACCGTGATGAAATACAGCATCAGGCCTTCAGGAATATGGCTCATAAACAGTGAAGCGAAGATCGGGCCGATACACGAACCAAGGCTGTAGGCCAGCAGAAGTCCCTGGGTGCCGGCAACAATATCATCCGGGTGCATATGATCACAGCCGTGGCTGATGGCCAGTGGATAGAGCGTGAAGGTAGCGCCGCCAAACAGAAACAGTGCTGGATAATACAGCCAGCTCTCGTGGGAACTGAGGATCAGGGCAAAGCAAATAGCACAGCCAGCCAGGGCAACCAGAACCAACATTTTACGCCGATCAATAATATCGGACAGGTAGCCTACTGGAAATTGCAGTGCCATGCCGCCAATCATGGTGATGGCCAGAAAGAGCGCTACGGTGTGATCATCACTGCCGCTGAGATCGGCCAGGTAGATGGGCAGCATTGAATACAAACCACCCAGTACCAGGCCACCGGCAAAACAGCCGAGTACTCCGGAGGGTGTCAGTTCAAACAGCTTTCTGAATCCCAGGGTAGAAGCCTCTTCAATTTCCGGTGTCGGGATTCGGGTCATGGCTGGTGGGAAGATCGATAATGACAGCAGAATCCCGATCAGGATAAACGGCATCAGACTACTGCTATCCAGGAAGCCGACAAATAGCTGTCCGATAGCGTTGGCACCATAGAGTGACACCATGTAGAAAGACAGCACTCTGCCCCGGTTGGCGCTGTCGCTTTCACAGAGCAGCCATGACTCAACCACAACAAATATGCCCGCCACCGCCATGCCATTAAGGAAGCGCAGTACCAGCCAGCTGGTGGTATTCTCCGACAGTGCCAGGCTCAGTACGGTGGCACAGAGCAACGCCATAAAGCAGGCAAACGAGCGAATATGACCTACCCGGCAAACAATACTTTCTGAGCGAAATGACCCGGCCAGTAATCCCAGATAGTAGGCGGTACCCATAAGGCCGGCCAGAAAGTCATTGCCATCTGTCGCATTGATTCTCAGGGGAATCAGAGTCGTCAGGTATCCGCTGGCCAAAGCGAAAATAAACATGCCTGACAGTGGCGCAACAAAACTTATCATAGTTTGTAGCCCGATAACGGTGTTAACCAAATGAGCGATCTATTCCGGGTTTTATCGGCCTGACAGGAAAGCGGAATAGAGCAGCTCGACGGGATTGCAGATGTTCTCAGAAACAAACGGGTTAAGATAATACTATGGTTCAGAATCCGTTATTTTGAGGAACTCTGCAACTGATCAAAGCACTGTACATGCCCACCCCGCTGGTGCATTCTCATGGGCGCCAGGCTTCAATATCTTCTTTGGCACCAGCATTGGCCATTCTTTCAGGCGGCCATTGTCGGTGAAGTAGGGGCGCTTCTCGCCGACCACGGTGATACCACGTTTCTTCAGTACTTTCCGGGCTTCCTCCGAAGCCAGCGTTTCCTGCGTCAAGGTGCCCGGATTCATCCGTATACCTTCACTCTTCAGCCGCTGCACCTCTTGCGCCAGTGCCTGTTGCGTTGCCGGGCTTAGCAGTGATGGGTCATGTTCGTACTGCATCTTTTCCAGCAGCGTCATTCCCGCCGGAATCGCCACCTGCCGCAGATCATACCAGCTGTTATGAATACCATAAGTGACCCCTTTGTGCTGATCAGCCTTGCAGGCCCGGTGGCTGGGGTCTGAACAGACAATAATGCCAGCCTCGCGGGCTATTTTGCGCCGAACATTGTCATTAATAATCTGGTTCATTCTCTGCATTGGCTCAGTTGTCAATTCAAAGTTTTCAGAGATCCCGGAGCCGCCATGGTCATTCAGACCATAGACTTTGGTGTAGTCTTTTTTGCGATGATCCTGAAGTCGCGTGGTTATCCGCGCCAGATCAGCCGCACCGTGCATGGCGGCTTCCAGGTGACGTTGGAACTCACTCTTGTTGTCAGGCCCGGAGCTAAACTCTTCAGTCAGCTTCGCTGGTAAATCAAGACGTGCAGCATCAAAGCCCGGGGGCTCAGTCACCGTGAATCCGGGAAAATCAGCCCCGACCCCAAAACAACGGATAATGTCCAGTCGATCCGCAAAGCGTAATATACGCAGATACCAGCGCACAGGGTCAGGCAGGTTCTGCTCGTCTTTACCCCTGGTATCGTTTTCCTTGCTGACCATCGCCTGGGCCATATTACCCAGCAGCGGTTCAGGGTAGTGCCCGGTCAGGTCCCGTATGAAATAGCCCGCAGACCTTGTTTCTTCCGCTGATTTGTCGACATCTTCGGCAGCGGCATCATGGTAGATAATCGCCAGTGCCAGAAGTTCTTTTTCTATTTTTTCCAGGCGACGCAGCTGAAATTTTTCCAGCAATTCCATATACCAGAGCCCATTATTCCTGGCCCGCAGAACATGACTGCAGCTGTGCAGCGGTTTCCACACGGTTGGCATGGTCTGTCTGCCAAGGCTCTTGATCACCCGTTCCGGTCCCGGGCGGCGGTAATAATGCTGCAACACCGTCAGGATGGTTTTTTCATTATCACCGACATGATCAGGCAGGACCGGCGGTTCGCTGAAAGCGTTCACCACAAACTGTAACGCTGTGGGTGTCTCAGCTGCCAATGATGTTGGCGATGCGCCGGAATTGTTCTGATGGAGCGATTGTTTCAGGCTTGCATTTTCACGCCGAGCCCTCTGGACATACGTTGGCCAATTCCGGTACAGAGGATATGTTTCCCGTTGCTCCCATAGATTATCAAGCCATTTGATAAAATCATTTGGAGAAAAATCATCAACAATCATGCTCTCTTCACGATACTGCCTCTGCATATTGGATGTTAAAGATTTCATGAAGTTTTTGTTCAGGGAAGCTCCTGAGTAAAACAGGGCCAGTAAGTGAGACCGGATGGTGTCGAGAGCCGGGAACCTGCAATCTCTCACATATTGTTGCACTGTTTTTTCCAGAGCGTCCTGCCGTTGCTGTTGACTAAGCCCCTGGCAAATGCGGTCAAATTCAACAACGGCACCCGGACAGAAGGTCAAAGGTATCTGTCTGAGATGGAGCAGAGTCAGGAAGTCAAATGGACTAAAGGCAGCCAGCATGCAATTCATTATGTCCAGAGGCATTGTGTTACTGTCAAAACGGTCCATCCAGTACATGAATGACACGCACCACTCTTTCGGCAGACTTGCCCCACTGTGCAAAAGCAGCTGAAACATCCGGTAAGCTTCTTCCTCCTGTTTCTTGATGTGCTTCTGCTTGGGATGTGAGTATCTGCACATTTCGGAATCCAGGAGCATTTCGAGCAAAGATTCAAAACTTCCTTTATGAAAAAAAGGCTGGTGGATTGGCAAACCACTCTGTTTTAATCCCAGAAGTTTCTCGTAACTGTAAACACGGGGATCACTCACCAGCTGGATGGCCTGTTGCAATTTGTGCTCAACATCTGGTGAGACGGTTAATTCCGAGCTCAGTGCCTGTGTCCGCAAAGACATTGGCAGCAGATTTAACATGGCTCTGAAATTTTCTGGGGGTATGCCCTGTGAAATCGCAAAATAATCCAGAGAATCCTCATTCGTGGCCAGGTGTTTACTGTCCAGCTCCCCATCAAAATAGACCTGAACAGAACCTGTTCGGTGGCAATAAACAACCAGAGGCAATGATTCAAGCTCCAATGCCTCCTCACACTGACGCTTGTGCCGCAGGGTATCGGCAATATTTATCTGTGCATCAAGGTATACAACGAAGCATTTGATGTCTTCTTTGCCGTATTTGGTGAGCACCAGTTCCGGGTAATCCAGTTCAGGGGTGTCATTGCCGGGTTTCAATTTTGGTAAACTGAACGTTCCATCTTTTTGCAGGTGTCCCGAGGTGAAACGATGAGGATAAGCTCTCCAGGTGACTTGTTCGCCATGCTCTCGACGTCTATGAAACATTGTTGGCAGATCAGGCAGTAGCTTTGCTCGCAGTTGTTCCGGAGTCAAGCCAGGCTCCAGCAGCAGACGTTGAGTAAAAGCATCACATTTATAGACATACAGGCATTGTGGATCAACAATGCCTACCATCCATTGGCAATACCTCTTTGGTATGGGCTTGGTGGGCATCATTCCCCCCGGCAGGACGAGGGAGAAGGGTCTTGGTGACCCCTTACCTGAAAAGTACTGTTTTTCTGTATTTAAATAAATTCGCCGAAACGCCAGACGCCCACTCCTGGCGGCCCACAGTAGCGCTTGTCGCTCAGGCTCCCTGGGATGAGGAGTTCGCCGCTTGCAGTTCGATTTGCTGGCACTCCATTGGCCAGAGGCTGTTACGGACTGGGTGTCAGACTTTGGTTGAGGGCACAGGCTTGCGTAAGTCCCTGTTCCGTAGTCAACATCCATGGCAATACTCCATTAAAACTTGTCCTTCATGAGAGTAATTGGTTGGTGAAAAGTTCCATCACGGCCCTAAGGATCCGGCTTCTCTATCTTTCCAACGGTGTCATAACCGATTGAATTGGCTGAACAGGCCAACGAGTTAAGGAATGGAGCGAGTGGTAATTATGCGACAACTTCTAACCACAGAATTGACAGCAAACAATCAGTCAGACATCCGTAGTTCAGTGATCTTCGCTGTGTTACCGCCATGGATGGTCAACACATGGCCATTGATGCTAAAGGTGGCTGATATGATTGCACTATGATGGGAAGTGGTGGCTTTTTCTTCCCATGATCCATCGCTGTTCAGACCATAAACTTTCACTGTTCCATCGAAACTGGCAGTGACCACATGGCGGCCATCGACGCTAAAGGTTGCTAATCTAATATCGTTACCATTGGAGATGACGGCTTTTTCTCTCCATGATCCATTGTTCGTCAGGCCATAGATTTTCACCGTGCGATCTATGCTGCAGGTGATGACATGACGGCTATCGGGGCTGAATGTGGCATAGTAGACACTTTTGTTATGGGTAATGATGTTTTTTTCTTCCCATGATCCATCGTCCTTCTTGCCATAGATTTTCGCTTTGCCATCCGAACTGGAGGTCACCACATGGCGGCTATCGGCGCTGAATTTGGCTGAGTAGACTGTCTTGTCATGGGAAATGATGGCTTTTGCTTTCCATGATCCGTCTTTATCCTGGCCAGAGATTATCACCTTGCCATCGTCACTGGAGGTCATTAAAAAACAGCGACTATCGGGGCTGAATGTGACTGAGTTAACCTTTCCATTGCGGGAAATGATGGCTTTTTTTTCCCATGATCCATCGGCATCCAGTCTATGGATTGTTGCACTGCCCTTTTTTCTGGTGATCACCACATGGCGACTATCAGAGCTGAAGGTGACCGAGACAAAATGGGAAATAATGGCTATTTCCAGCCATGACCCATCGTCCTTCCTGGCATGGATTTTCGCCTTGCTATCCATGCTGGCGGTCACCACATAGCGGCTATCGGGGCTGAAGCTGGCTGTGTAGAGAAGGTCATCATGTGGAATGATGGCTTCTTCTGCCCATGACCCATCGTCTGTCAGGCCATAGATTTTTGCCCTCTTATCCCAACTGATGGTTACTACATAGCGACTATCTTTGCTGAAGGTGGCAAAATCGACCGTATCATCATGGGAAATAGTGGCTTTTTCTTCCCATGATCGTTCGTCCTTCTTGCCATAGATTTTCGCTGTGCCGTCGTTACTGTAGGTCAACACATGGCGGCTATCGGGGCTGAAGGTGGCTGAGCGTACCCAGTGACTGTGGGAAATAGTGGCTTTTTCTTCCCATGTTTGTTCGTCCTTCTTGCCATAAATTTTCGCATTGCCATCCATACTTGCGGTCACTACATAGCGGCTATTGGCACTGAAGGTGATTGATCTGACTTGCTTATCATGGGAGATAGTGCTTTTTGCTACCCATGATTCATCGCTCTCCTGGCCATAGATTTTACAGGCTCCAGAGTCACAGGCGATCACCAGGTGGCGTCCATCGGCGCTGAAGGCAGCTAAGTCCTTTAAACTATGACAGGGGATGCTGGCTAAAGTCTCTAATTTAAATGCTTTACATTGACACATCAGTTTAGTGAGAGTGGAAAAGAACAGAGCAGGAAAATAAAAACACGCCTGGCGATCCATAATTGACTTGACTAATGCCTTATCCTTTGTAAAACGGCTCAACCAATTCTCGAGTTGACCTTTATTTTTTGCAGTGAGGATTGTTTCCGTAATGGCCAGGTGTGATGAGGCAATCTGGCGATACCACGCCCTTATCATTGATGCATCTTTTTTGAGCGTGTTGTAAATGCATGAATTCACCTGTGTTAAACGGGCAATATCACGAGTCTGCAAATAGGTATAAATTTTGGCTTGTATTTCAAAGGGTAAATCGAGCAATAACGAAAGCTCATCCTTGTCACGAACAATGGCGTCCCTACGCGTGCTGATACCACTTCGTGTCCCATATTGAGATTGAACTGGTGTTGATGAAAGTGCATGACCGGAACTACTTTTTATGCAATCCATAAATAGTCGACATTATTTGGCGGATGGTTTTCACGAAGATTTAGCGATAATAGCACAGTCCTCTTTCCCGTCCTGCGCATTGTTACTCTGGCCGTAAAAATTCACCAGTCTTTTTATCCGGTTGCGTCCCTGGGCCATTCGGTAGCGGTTGGTGTCTCTCAGGCTGTATACGCAACCGCAGTATTCTTGTTGATAGAACGCTTCCCGTTTGGACAGCTCAATCATTCTCTGGCTGCCCCCCTGTTTACGCCAGTTGTAAGTCCAGTAGGAAACACCGGGGTAGTGCCCGGCAGAGCGGATGCCGCAGTCATTGATCTGTTCCATGTTCTTCCAGCGTGAAATACCCAGTGTGCTGGAGATCACCGTAAAGTGGTGTTCATAAGCATAAAGGGCGGTTCGTTCAAAGCGCATATCAAAACAGACGGTGCAGCGTTTGCCCCGTTCCGGCTCATTTTCCAGGCCCCGGGTGCGGGCAAACCAGTTGTCGGTATCATAATCAGCATCAATAAACGGAATATTGAGTTTGTCACAGAACCGTTTGTTTTCATCCTTGCGAAGCCGGTACTCCTCAGCGGGGTGGATGTTCGGGTTGTAAAAGAATACGGTCTGCTCAATACCCGATGCCTGAATCGCTTCCATCACTTCACCGGCGCAGGGGGCACAGCAGGAATGCAGCAGGATTTTTTCAGCACCATCAGGAATATTCAGAACAGGACGTTGATAATTTTCCAGGGAGAGAGGGGTGTTTTTCATGGCAGCCATACCAGTCTGACAGGTAGAGTGTTTACACAACCGGTAAGCATAGCAAAATATTGTCGTAAACCTGCTATCCAGCAGCAGAACCGATGGTTTAATCGCTCCTATTGGTAAACAGCATTTGTAATGCCCCCTGATGAGCCTCAAATAATTGATGGTAGTTTTGACAAAAGGCGTCTTCATTCGGTTCCACCAGTACCTCAATGGAAGGCGCTATACCTTTTGCCCAACCGGGTAGGTAGTACCCTTTGGCAGCACACAGTGCATGAATGATCATTTCTACAGTACCACCGGGTCCTCTGGCCGTTGGTGCCAAGTGCACATACCACCAGTGAATGCGAGGGATTACCGAAAGGTCGCCAGCCATCGCCTGATCAATTAAACCCTGAACATGCTGTAACCCCGGATTCAGTTGATCAGGATCCGTATGGATAATTAAAGCAGAGCGCTTATTCTTGCCAACATAATGCAAATAACAGTCACCAAAAAAATATTCAATTCCATAATTCTTGATTCTGGGGCTGGTCACTATTTGGGTTAGATAAACCTTATTCTCTCCTGCATTACCCACAACCACGCCATAATGTATATGATCAATTTCAAGGGGGTTTAGTTTATATTTGTCAGAGATGTGCTTGATAAACCTTTCTCCTGCCTTGGTTATGTGATTGATAAAGGATTTATTATAGGTCAGTTCAACCGCACGTTGTTTAGCACAGGAATAAGTAGAGTCTAGTGGGGTGTGGGTACAAATGGGATAATTACTCACTAATTGCAGATTATTACGAAGAAGGCCAAATTCTTCAGCACAGTCATTATTTCTGGTAATCTCAATGTGTTTACGAGTATTAATTGCTTTCTTAATTAACTCTTCAGCAGTGATTGTTCTTTTAATAATACTGTCTTTTACCCGATCAACAAATAATCTGAATTCTGAGTTAAAAACATCTGGATCACCATATGGAAGCCAATTATCTCTTTTAACCAGATGATTGGAATTTTCCGGCGGAATCATCAAAGGTGACAGCAATTGTTCATTTTTTACTGGCAAAACCTCAGTTTCTGGCGTTTTTTCAGGGATCTTGCTGGACTGCAGAGGATGGTCCAGGGGATTTTCCAGCCTTTTATCAGCAGTTACTGCTATTTTCCTAAGTGCGCCATTATCGGCTTGAGTGCATTGTTCAGGGGAATTACCGGTGGCATGCTGGATATTGACCATTAAATTTCGATTCGATAACTGTTTTACCGGTATTTTCTGATGTTCAACCGATGATGGCTGAGGGGGCAATAAAGATGACTTTGTCTGACTTGCAATAGGGGGGGGATGATTAATTGTGTTCACAACTTTGAATCCTTTGTTTTAGTGGTTATAAAAAATTTTCTGGATTTCAAGTCATCTTCGGCTTAAAAAATTCTTTTAATGTAAGCTGTCAATCAATCAGTTTTAAATCACACGTATCCTCTGAAGACATTCAAACATTTTTTCTTTGTCGTCTTCGGACAGGTGCGTTGCATTTACTAACCTGACAAAGTCTTGCTGCATGTTATTATCAAACTTTCCTCCATTGTAAAGATATGCGCTGATTTGACTCACGATCTGTTTACCAAGCTCTATCAGCCTGGGCCTGACCTCAGAATCCAGGTCACGGTATTTTTTATTTGCTGGCCTGGCAGAAGACCATTGATCAATATACCCCTGTTGAATAGCCTTGGCCGCATTCATCTGTGCCTGAAAAAAATGTTTCATGGAATCCGGGTCTAAACCAGCATTTTCAGCATCACACATGGCCTTCTTAAGCACCATTTTTTCTCTGGTCAAATCTTCAACAGCCCGATTCTCCCTGACCTTGAATAAGGCTACATCTTTCATATAAGTCAGCCGCCGGTTGATTAACTCAAAGATTCCATGTAATTGCTGATTTTTGTCTGGCAAAACCTCGGTTACTGGTGTTGTTTCAGGGGGGGTATCGGGCTGTAGAGTAAAGCCTGTAGAATTTACCAGCCTGTTTTGTTCAGTTATTGCAACTTTTTGAAACGTGCCATCACTGGCTTGGGCACATTGTTTCGGAGAATGCTTGATATTTACCATTAAATCTGGATCTGTTAGCGGTTTTACCGGTTTTTTTTTATCTTCAACCGATGATGGCGGAGGATATTTGGAATTTGTCGGACTTATCGTAGTGGATGCTTGATTAACCGGGTTCACAGATTCGAGTCCTTTGTTTAAGGGATGTAATAATTTTCTTTGATTCAAACCATTTTCAGGCTATCAGCAATACAGCTTAACAGGAGCTATCAATCAACAAACTAACTATGTTGTCAGTAACTCTAACGGACTGTCATTTATGAGGCAGGTTTCGGCGCACATTCAGTGAGATAAGCAGAATGAGCAAGCAGCAGTGCACAAGGCAGGAAATGGCTGGATTTTCATCGGTGGGGCAGGAATATGGTATTCGAATCTATTGAGCAATTGGCCAGGCGGGTTCCTGTTCAGCCAGTGAATACCGGGTGGCTATATGAACTGGGCGTATCCCTGGATATTTTGCGCCTGGATCAACTTGACCCCGAGATCAGCGGTAACAAGTGGTACAAGCTGAAACACAATCTTATTGCCGCGCAGCAGGAGGGCAAATCGGCCATTCTCAGCTTTGGTGGTGCCTGGTCCAACCATATTCATGCACTGGCTGCGGCGGGTCATCGGTTTGGCATGCCAACCATTGGCGTTATCAGGGGGGAGCCGGGGGAATCTCTGTCAGCAACCTTGACCGATGCGGTTAACTGGGGAATGCAATTACACTACCTGTCCAGAAGTGATTATCGTCGAAAGAATGAAGCCGGCTTTGTTCACCATCTTTTGCATCAATCAGGTTTGTCAGCCCGGGATGTGCATGTTGTACCGGAAGGCGGGAGTAATGTGTCCGGTGTGCAGGGTTGCCGCGAAATTCTGGCAGCCGGGGGCATCACTGCGGGGAGCTATGATGAGATCTGGCTGGCTTGTGGCACGGGGGCCACGCTGTCAGGGGTGGCGCTGGCTGCGGCAACAGAGATGCCACAGACGCAGGTGACCGGTGTCGCCGTCCTTAAAGGAGGCGATTTTCTGCGCGGTGATATTCATCACTACACCGGGCAGGCATTGGCTAACTGGACACTGTTGACGGACTATCATCATGGCGGTTACGCTCGCACTACCGAGGCGTTGCTGTCGTTTATCAAATCCTTTGAGATGGAGACGGCAATCCCTCTGGATCCGGTATACACCGGCAAGGTCATGTTTGCCATTCGGCATTCACTGGCGGAAAACCTGAAGCAAGGCCTTCCCTGCCGGGGCAGACGGCTGTTAATGGTTCATACCGGAGGGCTTCAGGGGCGGCGCGGAATTGATATAAAAATATAAGAGCAATGGTGCAGTGATGAATACTTCAATAGCCCGACAGATTGCCAGAATTGTTCTTGAAGGGTTCAGTGACTATCGAACACGCTTTACTGACATCACCCTGGGTGCCCGGGACCGTTTTCTGAAGGCGGACTGGAGTGCTGCACAAAATGCTGCCTCAGACCGGATTAACCTTTACCATGTTGCCGTCACCGATGTGATGACAACCCTGGCATCCCGGATTGAAGCGTCCTATCTCAGCGACAGTAGCTGCTGGCAGGATGTGCATGACGCTTACCTGGATTTGATCTCTTACCGGACCGACCCGGAACTGGCGGAAACCTTTTATAACTCCATCTACCGCAAGTTGTTCAGGGGCGAAGCGGTGAACCCCCGTCACTGTTTTATTCAGTCGGAATTTGATGGTTTTAAGGTGCACAGCGCCAGGGGCATTTATCGATCCTATGCTTTTAATGATAAAAGTAATGACCAAAGCCAGCAGCAGGGGCTGGTCAGCCAGGTTGGCCAGATACTGGATGATTTTCAGTTTGAACTGCCCTGGGAGTACCGGCGCAGGGATATTCGCAATATTATCCATGCGTTGCAGAAAGCTCAGCCATCATGGGTTCGGCGCAGTAATGTTCGGGTGGATGTGCTGAAGTGGGTCTTTTATCGGAATAAAGCCGCTTACCTGGTGGGAAGGCTGGTGGCCGGTGACGACCTGCAACCGTTTGTGCTGGCGGTTCTGAATAATGAACAGGGTGCGCTCTACGTTGACGCCCTGCTCTGTGAAAACGACAGTGTTAGTGTGCTGTTCAGCTTTACCCGCTCTTATTTTCTGGTTGATGCCCGGATTCCCTCCGAGTGTATTGAGTTTTTGCACACGCTGGTGCCTGAAAAAAAACGTGCCGAGCTTTATAACTCCATCGGTTTCTTCAAGCATGGTAAAAGTGTCTTCTATCGGGATTTTCTCCAGCATTTGCACCATTCTGCTGATCAGTTTGTCATTGCACCGGGTGTCAAGGGCATGGTGATGTCGGTGTTTATGCTGCCTTCCCTGGATATGGTGTTTAAAGTCATAAAAGATCATTTCGCCCCGCCCAAAGATATCAGCAAGGCCATGGTTAAAGACCGGTACTATCTGGTAAAAACCCATGACCGTGTAGGGCGGATGGCCGATACTCAGGAGTACTCCAATCTGATATTGCCCCGTTCCCGGTTCAGTGATGAGTTGTTGCAGGAGTTGCGGCAGGTAGCGCCCTCTACCGTTCTTGTCTATGACGATAAGGTGCTGATTCGCCATCTATATACTGAGCGGCGAATGATGCCCATGAATATCTATGTTGAACAGTTGGTTGACCATGGCAACGAGCAGGCACTGGAAGCGGTGCTTGATGAGTATGGCCGGGCGATCAAGCAACTGGCCGCTGCTAATATCTTCCCGGGCGATATGCTGCTGAAAAATTTCGGGGTCACTCGCCATGGTCGTGTGGTTTTCTACGATTACGATGAAATTATCTATCTGACCGAGTGCAATTTTCGCGAGATACCGGAGGCGCTCTATCCAGAGCAGGAAATGTCCGCTGAGCCCTGGTATTCCGTTTCACCGGGGGATATTTTTCCGGAAGAGTTTCCGGTGTTTCTGTTTCCTGATCTGGCCATCCGCAAACGTTTTACCCGTCTTCATGGTGATCTTTTTACCGCCAGCTACTGGCGCAGTGTTCAGCAGCAGATTTCCCAGGGGCAGGTGATGGATGTATTGCCATACACGCCATCACTGCAACTGAAAAAACACCATGTTGACCGGGCTGCGTCCCGTCAAAAAACAGCGCCTGTGGTTTAACAGGCGCTACTTATGGTGTTCACGCTTTTTTCAGGTACTTGGTCAACAGAACAATTCGGACACCATTGACACGGCCTTCGATCTGTTCAGGATTACCGGTCAAAGAGATATTGCGTACAGCTGTGCCGCGCTTGGCAGTAAAGCCAGCACCTTTGACCGGCAGATCCTTGATCAGCGTGACTGTATCGCCCGCATTCAATACACTGCCGTTGCTATCCAGTGTGGGGGCTGCTGATTCTTCACTGCTTAATCCGGACTCTGCCCACTCACGGGTCTCATCATCCAGATACATCATATCCACCAGGTCCCGGGCCCAGCCTTCCGATGACAGACGGTTGAGCAGACGAAATGCCATGACCTGAACGGCGGGAACCTGGCTCCACATACTGTCATTCAGACAGCGCCAGTGATGAGTATCCATGGTATTTGACTGGTTGATCTGCCCAAGGCAGTTATCACAAACCAGAAGGCAGTGGTCCGGATGGGATGCATCGCTCTTTGGCGGCACAGGGTAAACGCTCAGGTCATTTTTTGAACTGCACAGTTCACATTGAGCGCCGCTGCGCTCCATCAGAGTTTGTTCGGTAGTCATAGAAGGGAATATTTGACCAAATGGAGGGAAGGCTAGTATGCCTGTAATTTCAGAAATCTCCAATCAGGGACTTATCAAGTACTGCTGTAGAAATTTGCAATTTTCCTTTGAGGTATGAGTAATAAATCAGGTCAGTTCGCCATTGATTGTCACTCATCGGTTTTAGCCACTTTCATCGCTCTCTCAGGCCAGTCATCAGGCACAATAAACAAATGCATCTGCTGTTGCAGCGCCTGATGGATTGCCCTGATATACACCGGTCGTTTTTGCGGTTGCAGCTGGCGTATCAGCGCATCCTGATCGAGCAACTCTGCAACAGGGTTCTGATTCAACCACTGCACTTTCTGAGGTATCTGGAAGCGGATATCCCTGCTGATGGACCGGGTACCCAGAAGGAAATGGCTTTGGGTTAACCAATAACCTTTCAGGTGATTCTGGTTGCAATACTCCGGTGGCGGGCATTGCGCTGTTATATGCTGTTCTGCCTGAGTTATCAGTTGGATGTCGTTCAGTTGCGGTATGGCTGTTTTATCTGTGCGGTACAGGGGATAAAAAAGCCTTCCCTGTATCAGGATCTCTTTAGCAACCGGCTGGACAATACCCAGCGTTAATAATGTTTCCTGCCCTTCATGGCTATCACTCAACAGGGCTTGATGATGGAGCAGGCGATCCATCTTGCGATCCAGCCGGTCCCTGAGTCCGGGACCGACCCAATGTTGCCATGAAGACCCCACGGCATTGTCAGCTTCACCAGGCATACCCAGATAAAATTTAACGGCCAGTTCCCGATGGATAAACCGGTTTTTCCGCTGGTAGATAAGGTCATATTCACCCAGTGTGGCAGGCTGACCATTTTTCTCGCCATTCACCTGCAGGTTAGCGACGATGGTCTGGCTATCAGGCAGCTGGCTCAGCAGGAATTGCCATAAGGTTTCGTTGAAAATGCCGAGCAGGGGATTGCCTTTTTGGTTAACCAGACTTTCCAAAAGGGCCAGTTGCTGTTGATCAAGAATCACCGGGGCTGTTCCGGCCGGTAAGGGGGAGTCCAGAAATAGAGGACTGGCCGTACTATTAAATAATGGCGGGCTGTTTTGTACCCATTCTACTGCCTGTTGTAGAGTGCGATGTATGCTTTGATGTGAAAATCTGTTCATACTGACGTTTATATACTATTACATGGTTTCAATGTAATTGATGGGTTCTTTTTATCAATGGCCTCCAAACTCTGTTCGTCCTGAGGAGCCGAAGGACGCTAAGAGTGAAAGGAGATTGTACACATCAAAATCATCGAAATAATGTACTATGGATAATATCAGTCAGAATCCACCTTGTTCATCTGCTGAAATACCTCAGAAGGATTCTCAATCTGTCAAGACAATCCTCACTGGATTTTCGCGAGCTGTTAAGTCTGTTGATCCAAAAAACATTCCCGGTGAAAAGAAAAGTAAGTCAGTAAATGTTCCCCAACATGTATCTCTGATTAGCCGTAAAGTCGAACAACTTAACCATCAGGGACGCACTTACCTGTTGCAGGTGGATAAGCCCCTGGATAGTGGCAATACAACCACAGAGTCTTCGGCCCTGCCTGTTAATACCTCCGGGATTTTGCAATACGTATCAAAGGGCGACATGAGAAGATTCAACGGCAGGGCGAACAGTCTCTTTGATCATAAACCGATTGCTTGCAGGCATTTGGCCTATGCGTTTGCTACAGGCAAGTTTGGCACGAAAGATGGTGGCAAATTCACGTCCATTGATCGGCTTGATAAAATTTCCCGTCACAGCGGTATTAAAATGGATCAGGCCCTGAATGACACCACGGCTCATGGATATAAAACTGCACAGGAAGGTTATTACTTTGACCGGGCTGGCTTAGGCCAGGCACTTTATGCGGCTTGTCAACAGCAGCTGGTCGATAGCGAACAAAATAAAACCTATCTGTTTTCGTCACCGAACCATTTGATGGCTCTAAAGATAAACTGGTCGCCTGAGCGACCGGAAATAAAACTGGCCTTTTATGATCCCAACGACACCCTGAGAGTCCGACGACTCATCGTCCCTGACCTGCAAACCCTTAAGGCAATTAAAATAGAGCACCTTTTCCCGGATTCTTATTCAATCAAATTATATTACCCCGAGCCTTCTTTGGGGGGATGTTTAACTACGACAACGGTTGAGAGCCGGGCCGGTAACTCGTTGGTCAGGATTCTGGCGGATATGAATTCGTCCATCCTGTTTTTAATGCTCAGGAATGGACATTTTTCTTCGAAAACGGTGGATCAATTCATGGGGCAACTGAACCGGCTTGATCCATATAATCAAAAGATTGCCCTGATGGCGAAATCCGACAGTGGTTTTTCCGGGCTCTACGTAGCACTGCAAAATGGCCATGGTGAGTGTGTGGTGAGTTACCTGGATCGGGTCCTGGCCAGCTCCCTGAGCGACGAGGTCAAACTGAATCTGCTGATGGCGAAGTCCCCCAAGGGTTTTTCCGGGTTCTGTGTGGCGTTGCAAAACGGCCATGGTGAGTGCGTCAGGATTTACTGGGATCGGGTGATGGCCAGCCCCTTCAGCGAGGAGGTCAAACAGGGCTTGCTGAGGGCGAAATCCGACTGGGGTTTCGCCGGGCTCTGCCTGGCATTGCAAAACGGCCACGGGGAGTGCGTGAGGAGTTACTGTGATCGGGTGATGGCCAGCCCATTCAGCGACGAGGTCAAACTGGATCTGCTGATGGCGAAATCCGACAGTGGTTTTTCCGGGCTCTACGTAGCACTGCAGAATGGCCATGGTGAGTGCGTCAGGATTTACTGGGATCGGGTGATGGCCAGCCCCTTCAGCGAGGAGGTCAAACAGGACCTGCTGATGGCGAAATCCGACAGGGGTTTTCCCGGGCTCTGCATAGCACTGCAAAACTGCCATGGTGAGTGCGTCAGGATTTACTGGGATCGGGTGATGGCCAGTCCCTTCAGTGACGAGGTCAAACTGGACCTGCTGATGGCGAAATCTGACAGGGGTTTCCCAGGGCTCTACGTAGCACTGGAAAAAGGCCATGGTGAGTGCGTCAGGATTTACTGGGATCGGGTGATGGCCAGCTCCTTTAGCGAGGAGGTCAAACAGGACCTGCTGATGGCGAAATCCGACTGTGGTTTTCCAGGGCTCTGCGTGGCACTTAAAACTGGCCACGGGGAGTGCGTGAAGAGTTACCTGGATCGAGTCCTGGCCAGCTCCTTCAGCGACGAAGTCAAACAGGGCTTGCTGCGGGCGAAATCCGGCAGTGGTTTTCCCGGGCTCTATGTAGCACTGGAAAGTGGCCATGGTGAGTGCGTCAGGATTTACTGGGATCGAGTGATGGCCAGCCCCTTCAGCGAGGAGTTCAAACAGGACTTGCTGAGGGCGAAATCCGACAGTGGTTTTCCCGGGCTCTCCATAGCACTGCAAAATGGCCATAGTGAGTGCGTCAGGATTTACTGGGATCGGCTGATGGCCAGCCCCTTTAGCGACGAGGTCAAACTGAATCTGCTGATAGGGAAATCCGACAAGGGTTTTCCGGGGTTGTTTAAGGCGCTGCTAAATGGCCATGAGGCGTGCGCCAGGGATTACCTGAGTCTGGTTATGGCCAGTCTCTTCAGCGATGAGGTCAAACAAAACCTGCTGATGGCGACCCGGGGCAATGGTATTTCCGGACTCTACGTGGTGTGGGAAAATGGCAAACGGGAATGCTTCAGGACCTATGTTACAGAGGTTATCTATAGCAGCTTCAGTAACCTTGTTCAGTCTTGATAATGGTTTCGAAGCTTTATTGTGGCTGTTCAGGATGAGTTCTGCACTGTAAATACTGCTTTATTGGCCTTAATGTCTACCCTGAGAGCCTATGTATAGTATCAGGCAGAATCCTCCTCGCTCATCTGCTGGAACACCACAGAAGGATTCTCAATCTGTCAATGAAGCGACAATCCTCAATGGATTTTCGCGAGCTATTAAGTCCGTTGATCCAAAAAACATTCCCGGTGAAAAGAAAAGCAAGTCTGCCAATGTTCCCCAACATGCATCTCTGATTAGCCGTAAAATTGAACAACTTAACCATCAGGGACGCACTTACCTGTTTCAGGTGGATAAGCCCCTGGATAGTGGCAATACACCCATAGAATCCTCGACAGAGGCCCTGGCTGTTAATCCCTCCGGGATTTTGCAATACCTGTCAAAGGGCGACCTGAGAAGGTTCAACGGCAGGGCGAACAATCTCTTTGATCATAAACCGATTACTTGCAGGCATTTGGCCTATGCGTTTGCTACAGGCAAGTTTGGCACGAAAGAGGTTGGCAAATTCACGTCCATTGATCGGCTTGATAAAATTTCCCGTCACAGCGGTATTAAAATGGATCAGGCCCTGAATGACACTGCGGCTGATGGCTATAAAACGGCACAGGAAGGTTATTACTTTGACCGGGCTGGCTTGGGCCAGGCACTTTATGCAGCTTGTCAACAGCAGCTGGTCGATAGCGAACAAAATAAAACCTATCTGTTTTCGTCAATGAACCATTTGATGGCTCTAAAGATAAACTGGTCGCCTGAGCGACCGGAAATAAAGCTGGCCTGTTATGATCCCAACGACACCCTGAGAGTCCAACGGCTTATCGTCCCTGACCTGCAAACCCTGAAGGCGATTAAAATAGAGCACCTGTTCCCGAATTCTCATTCAATCAAATTATATTTCCCCAAGCTTTCCTTTGGTGGATGTTTAACCACGACAACGGTTGAGAGCCGGGCCGGTAACTCGTTGGTCAGGATTCTGGCGGATATGAATTCGTCCATCCTGTTTTTAATGCTCAGGAATGGACATTTTTCGTCGCCAATGGTGGATCAATTCATGGGGCAACTGAACCGGCTTGATCCATATCATCAAAAAATTGTCCTGATGGCTAAAAATGACAATGGTGTGCCAGGGCTGAGCATGGCATCACACAGGGGGAATGTTGAGTGTGTCAGGAAATACCTGGATTGGGTCCTGGCCAGCGCCTTGAGCGACGAGGTCAAACAGGATCTGTTGATGGCGAAATCCGACAGTGGTTTTCCCTGGCTCTGCGTGGCAATGCAAAGTGGCCACGGGGAGTGTGTGAAGAGTTACCTGGATCGGGTGATGGCCAGCTCCCTGAGCAACGAGATCAAACAGAATCTGCTGATGGTGAAATCCCCCAAGGGTTATCCCGGGCTTTTCGGGGCGCTGCAAAACGGCCACGAAGAGTGTGTGAAGAGTTATCTGGATCGGGTGATGGCCAGCTCCCTGAGCGACGAGGTCAAACAGAATCTGCTGATGACGAAATCCCCCGGGGGGTATCCCGGGCTCTTCATGGCACTGGAAAATGGCCAGGCGGAGTGTGTGCAGAGTTACCTGGACCGGGTCCTGGCCAGCTCCTTAAGCGACGAGATCAAACAGAATCTGCTGATGGCGAAGTCTCCCAGGGGGTTTTCCGGGCTCTGTGTGGCGTTGCAAAACGGCCAGGGGGAGTGCGTCAGGATTTACTGGGATCGGGTGATGGCCAGCCCCTTCAGCGAGGAGGTCAAACAGAACCTGCTGATGGCGAAGTCCGACTGTGGTTTTCCCGGGCTCTACGTAGCACTGGCAAAAGGCCATAGTGAGTGCGTCCGGATTTACTGGGATCGGGTGATGGCCAGCCCCTTTAGCGAGGAGGTCAAGCAGAACCTGCTGATGGCGAAATCTGACTGTGGTTTTCCCGGGCTCTGCGCGGCACTTAAAAATGGCCACGGGGAGTGCGTGAAGAGTTACCTGGATCGAGTCCTGGCCAGCGCCTTCAGCAACGAGGTCAAACAGGACCTGCTGAGGGCGAAATCCGACAGTGGTTTTCCCGGGCTCTATGTAGCACTGGAAAATGGCCATGCTGAGTGCGTCAGGATTTACTGTGATCTGGTGATGGCCAGCCCCTTCAGCGAGGAGTTCAAACAGGACTTGCTGAGGGCGAAATCCGACAGTGGTTTTCCCGGGCTTTACATTGCACTGCAAAATGGCCATGGTGAGTGCGTCAGGATTTACCTGGATCGGGTGATGGCCAGCCCCTTCAGCGATGAGTTCAAACTGAATCTGCTAATGGCGACATCCGACACGGGATTTTCGGGGTTGTTCAAGGCGCTGAAAAATGGCCAGGAGGCGTGCGCCAGGGATTACCTGAGTCTGGTTATGGCCAGTCCCTTCTGCGATGAGGTCAAACAAAACCTGCTTATGGCGACCCTGGGCAACGGTATCTCCGGACTCTACGTGGTCTGGGAAAATGGCAAACGGGAATGCTTCAGGACCTATGTTACAGAGGTTATCTATAGCAGCTTCAGTAATGATTCAAAACAATCAATGATATCGTCGACTCAGGCTAACTGAATGACCTTGCCCCGGATTCTGATTGCTTCAAATTATATTATCCCGGGCCTTCTTTGGGTGGAGCACCACTCTACTTGTCTTTTGTAGAACCTGTTGAAGAGTATGATGTATGCTTTGATGTAAAAATCTGTTCATGACTAACGTATACTAACTCACATTCTAAGGCGACATCACTGAGTTTATGGAACACTTCAAAATTGTCGGAGTAACCGGCCGCCAGGGGCGTATTCAGGTGGAGGATACTCTGAGACATCTGGCAGACTTTCTGCAGCAGCGGGGGGTGACCGTAGTTCTGGATGAACAGCTGGACGGTCTTTTGCCAGGTCACTCCTTTTCCATGATCAGCCGTGAGCAAATGGGGCAGCAGTGTGACCTGGTGATCGTGGTGGGTGGTGATGGCAGTATGCTGGGCGCTGCCCGGACACTGGCGCTGTACGATATTCCCGTGATCGGTATCAACCGCGGGCGGTTGGGATTTTTGACCGATATCTCCCCGGATGAGCTGGATGACCAGCTGGCAGAAGTGCTTGAGGGACGCTACCTGGCCGAGAGTCGTTTTCTTCTTGAGGCCCGCGTTCGCCGCCAGGGCAAGGTGATCGGCCAGGGGGATGCGCTGAATGATGTAGTGCTGCACCCCGGTAAGTCGACCCGAATCATTGAGTTTGAACTGTATATCGATGGGCAGTTCGTCTATAAGCAGCGGGCTGATGGACTGATTATTGCCACGCCAACCGGTTCAACCGCCTACGCGCTGTCCGGCGGTGGTCCCATTATGCACCCGAGGCTGGATGCCATTGTTCTGGTGCCCATGTACCCCCACATGTTAACCAACCGTCCCCTGGTGGTGGATGGCGATAGCGAGCTGAAACTGGTGATTCGCCATGAAAACACCATATCCCCGCAGATCAGCTGTGATGGACAGATTCATATCACCTCGGCACCGGGGGATGAAATCACGATTCATAAGAAGTCTCAGCGTTTAAAGCTGCTGCACCCTCTGAACCATAATTTTTATGAGTCCTGTCGTTCCAAGTTGCGTTGGAACTACCAGGAAGAGCGTTGTTAATTCAAGGACTTTTTTCACATTATGCATAGGGCATTGGAACTCCCCGGAGACATCGACCTGAGCGACCTATCCTACTTTCTCTATGCCCGGGGGATTCCCCATAAGGTCACAGAAGAGTCAGGCAAACAGGTGATCTGGACTGAGAATGAGGAAAAGTCCCGTATTGTCACCAGCCTTTATCAGCAGTGGCAGTCCGGTGATTTACAAGTGCTGGCAGCGCCCCCCAGGGCCGGTGTGAATGTGGGTGCTTTGCTAAAGAGTATTCCCTGGCAGAGCGTACCGGTCACCTTGCTGTTTATGGTGGCCTGTATGGTGGTCGTGCTGATCACCCGGGCCGGTGCCAACTGGCAGGCAATAGCCTGGTTCTCCTTTATTCCCTTCGAGGTGGCTAATGGTTATCTCTACTTTGGCAGTTTTGGCATGGGGCTTGAGCGGGGGGAGTACTGGCGGTTGATCAGTCCGATCTTTCTTCATTTTGGCCTGAGCCATCTGGCGTTCAATATGCTGGCTCTGTATATTTTTGGCAGTCGGCTGGAGACTCGTCAGGGGGGCATTCATCTACTGGCCATCATCGTCTTTACTGCGGTGATTTCCAATGTTACCCAGTACTTCTGGGCTGGGGATGATACTATTTTTGGCGGCTTTTCCGGTGTGGTGTATGGCCTGATGGGGTATTGCATGACCCGGGAAAAGGTAGACCGGAACTGGCAGTTTGGACTCCCGCCGTTTTACTACGGCTTTATGCTGACCTGGCTGGTGGTGGGTTATACCGGCGTTCTGGGTACTATTGGTTTTGGTAATATGGCCAATGCCGCACATACCGGCGGCCTTGTGGCAGGTTGTCTGCTGGGTGCCATTGCCGGTTTGCTGTTTAAAGAAAGACGCTTTATAGAAAAGGATTGAAAAGGATTCGATACCATGCAGTTAGATGCTTTTCTGGAGAAGATGACGCCTGCTATCCATCAGGCATTGAAGCTGGCCCTGGAACTTGGTAAGTGGCCTGATGGACGGGCCATGACCGAAGAAGAACGGGATGTCAGCCTGCAGGCGGTGATTGTTTATGAACACGAACACCTGCCAGAGTCACAACGGGTCGGCTATATGCCCGGCAAGTGCAAATCCGGTGGTACATCTTCTAAAGAGGACAGCTCTGCTGAAGAGGCCACCATCCTTCGTTTCAGGAACTGAAGACTCTCTATTTATGTTGATGTCGCTCTGTTGGTTAATAACAGGGCCGTTCTTACCCTACACAAGAGTACAACTGTGTCCGAAAGTACCATCACCGGATCGCTCAGCAAAATGCATTCAGACCTGTTGACCGGGACTGACAACAGCAAGAGCCAGGTTACCTACCAACTGCCCGTTGGCGATCAATTGCTGCCATTGAATGAGCTGCTGGGACAAAAGTTGTCCATGCAGTACCAGGGGGAAATTCATTGCTGCCACTGTGGCCGGAAAACCAAAAAGAGTTTTAACCAGGGCTTCTGCTATCCCTGTTTTAAAAAGCTGCCCCAGTGTGACAGCTGCATTATGAGCCCGGAAAAGTGCCATTATCATCAGGGCACTTGCCGTGATCCCGCCTGGGGAGAAACATTCTGTATGACAGATCATGTCGTCTATCTGGCCAACTCATCCGGTTTGAAAGTTGGCATTACCCGGGCAACCCAGGTGCCAACCCGCTGGATTGACCAGGGTGCCACGCAGGCCATGCCATTTATTCGCGTGGCGACCCGTCAGCAATCGGGGCTGCTGGAAGTGATCTTCAAGGAATTTATCAATGACCGGACCAACTGGCGGGCTATGCTGAAGGGGCCCGCTGACCCTCTGGACCTGCAGGATACCGCCCGGGAACTGTTGGACATGAACCATAGTCGGATTACCGCATTGCAGGAGCAATTTGGCATTCAGGCGATACAACCTTTGGCAGGTGTCAAGTCAGTAGATATCGACTCTTCTGCCGTACTGAATATTGATTACCCGGTGATTGAATACCCCGCCAAAGTCACATCCCGATCCTTTGACAAGGAGCCGTTGATTGAAGGTACGCTATTGGGTATCAAGGGACAGTATCTGATTTTTGATAATGGTGTGGTCAATATTCGTAAACATGCCGCCTATGAGGTGAGCGTGGCTGTAAATTAATCACAGTCCCTGTGCAAACGCTTATGAAAAAGACAACAGGATGGACAAGATGAAAGACTCGCAACCAAAAGCGATTTACCTGAAAGATTATCAGGCACCTGACTACTGGATTGATCAGACCAACCTGACCTTTGATCTCTTTGAAGACCATGCGATGGTTACCTCAGTGCTGAGTATTCGTCGTAATCCTGATAATCCCTCAGCCAGCGCTGCAGAAAACGCTCGGGAGAACATGCTTCCTGAGCTGGTACTGGTGGGGGATGACCTTGAACTTCTTTCTCTTGAAATTGATGACCAGCCATTCACGGACTTCAGGGAAGAGGATGGTTTTCTCAGGATTGCCTCACCCACAGAAGCGTTCACTTTAAAAACCGTCTGCCGCATCAAGCCCCAGGAAAACACCTCCCTGGAAGGGCTCTATAAATCCAATGGTATGTTCTGTACCCAGTGTGAGGCAGAAGGTTTTCGCAAGATTACCTACTACCTGGACCGTCCTGATGTGATGTCCCGGTTTATCACCCGAATCACCGCCGACAAGGCAGCGTATCCGGTGCTTCTCTCCAATGGTAATGATATTGAACGTGGCGAACTGGACCATGGCAGGCACTTTGTCACCTGGGAAGACCCCTTCAAAAAACCAAGTTACCTGTTTGCTCTGGTCGCGGGTAATTTGCAGTATGTGGAAGATCACTTTACCACCATGAGTGGTCGTGAGGTGAAGCTGAGGCTGTTTACCGAAGCGCACAATATTGACCAGTGCGATCATGCCATGATCTCTCTGAAGAAATCCATGAAGTGGGATGAACAGGTCTATGGTCGTGAATACGATCTGGATATTTTCATGATCGTCGCCGTTGATCATTTCAATATGGGGGCCATGGAAAACAAAGGGCTGAATATCTTTAATTCAGCCTGTGTGCTGGCCAGCCCGGAAACGGCGACAGATGCCCGCTTTCAGCGGGTTGAAGCGATTGTTGCCCACGAGTATTTCCACAACTGGTCCGGTAACCGGGTGACCTGCCGGGATTGGTTTCAGCTGAGCCTGAAAGAAGGTTTTACCGTGTTCCGGGATTCGGAATTTTCCGCGGATATGAACTCCCGGGGGGTAAAACGCATTGAGGATGTCAATATTCTCCGTACCGCCCAGTTTGCCGAAGATGCCGGGCCAATGGCGCATCCGGTAAGACCTGAGTCGTTTATTGAGATTTCCAATTTCTACACCGTCACCGTTTATGAAAAAGGGGCGGAAGTCGTACGGATGATCCATGGTATTCTCGGGCCAGAGGATTTCCGCAAAGGGTCAGATCTTTACTTTGCCCGCCATGATGGTCAGGCCGTGACCTGCGAAGATTTTGTCAAAGCCATGGAAGATGCTTCTGGCCGCGACCTGGGGCAGTTCCGTCGCTGGTACAGCCAGGCAGGTACTCCAGTACTTAAGGTCAGTGATGAATACGATGAAGAGAACAGGCAGTACCGGCTGACCATTGAGCAATCCTGTCCCGCGACACCGGGGCAGAAGGAAAAGCTGCCGTTCCATATTCCGGTACGTATTGGCCTGCTGGACGGAGAAGGTGAGGATCTGCCGCTTAATAACGCCGGAGACACCGATCAGGTAGTGGATGTCAAACAGGAAAAGGAAACATTCACCTTTGAAAATATAGAAGAGCGCCCACTGCCTTCTATATTAAGAGGGTTCTCTGCGCCGGTGCGGGTCAGGTATGACTACTCCCGTGATGACCTGCTGTTCCTGATGGAAAACGACAGCGATCACTTTAACCGTTGGGATGCCAGCCAGCGTCTGGCCAGTGGTGTGATTGATGAAATGGTGGCGGCCCTGGAACAGGGCAGGGAGTGCAGCCCGGATGAAAGCCTGATCAAGGCGTTTGGGACGGTTATCACCGATGAGTCACTGGATCTGGCGGTAAAAGCTGAGATGTTGTCATTGCCATCGGAAGCGTCCCTGGCGGAACAGGCGATTGAGGTTTACCCGCAGTTTATCCATCAGGCACGCTTGACCGTCAAGAATGCGATTGCCTCTGCGCACCGTGAGTCGCTGGAAACTCTGTGGCGCTCTTTAAGCATCAATAAGCCTTACCGACCTGAAGCAGAAGATATTGCTGAACGCACGCTGAAAAATATCAGCCTGTCCTATCTGACCAGTCTGGATGATAAAGGCATGTTGGCGCTGGCGGAGCAACAGTATCACGGCGCGTCCAATATGACCGATCGTTTTGCGGCACTGGTCAGTATCGTTAATGCTGGCTGTCAGAATCGTGAGCTGATTGACGAAGTGCTGGCGGATTTCCTGGAACGTTATCAGGATGATACCAATGTTATGGACCAGTGGTTGTCGGTACAGGCCGCCAGCCCATCACTGGGAACCCTGGAACATATTCTGGCACTGATGCAGCATGAGATTTTTGATGCCACCAGTCCGAATAAACTGCGTTCTGTGCTGGGTGGTTTTGCCGGCAATATGAAGCAGTTTCACCGTGTGGATGGCCTGGGGTATGAGTTTCTGACGGATCAGCTGCTGGATCTTGATAAGAAAAACCCGCAGATTGCTGCACGGCTGATGACGCCTTTAACCCGCTGGCGTAAATTTGAGCCTGGCTGTCGTGAACGTATGCGTAAGGCATTGGAGAGAATTAAAGCAACGCCCGGCCTTTCTTCTGATGTTTATGAAGTAGTCACCAAGAGCCTCTGAGGTTTCGATTTAAGCCGGCTTCCTGAATAAGGTGCCGGCTTCCACAAGAATTCGCCCCATTCGTCCGGCGGCACAATAGCAGCGCTGGTTACATGACCCCAGCTTTTGGCATGTAAATCGATGGCAATGATTAAGCCGTGCGTTTCCACACCAGCTTATCGGCGAAGTCACCATCGGTGGCGCTGAGGGTTAGCAGGTCACCGTCAAACTCATACTTTCTTTCCAGAACAGTACCTGTCCACTGGGGTATCAGACTGTTTTTAATATGGTGTTGTACCATATCTCCGTTCACAGTAAATGGGCCACAATAGGCAACATAACCCATGCCGGAGCGGCAGAAGAGTTCTTTCAGTCGATCAAACTTCTGTTGTTTTTCAGCGGTCAATTCTGGTGCCTGGATACCTGCCGGGGGGGCGAGTTGCATACGAGCGGCAAACAGATGGCGACGATCCTGCGGTACGGGTGGACGATCTGTTTCCATCAGTGTGGCTGATACCCAACCGTTTTCAGTGTAGATAATATGGCCTTCGGAATTACCGTCAAATGGGTAGACAACATAGCCGGATGGTTTGTGGGTAACGGACCATTCCTCAAGAGCCCAGACGCCGACAAAGTCGTTAGTGTCAATCATTCTGTGTTCTCCTGCCAGGGGCTGTTGCCACCTTGGTGCCTTGATAGGACGAGCTGTTTATTATTCATGACAGGTGCCTTTTTTTATTGTTTTTTGCAAATATAAAACCGTTGGCTCGGCTAAAGCAGCCGTATACTAACACAAATTGCCGTTTATTATGCTCAACAGCCGCTGACAAAGCTGGTTGCTATCGGCAGCGATACCCTGCAATGAACACAACATGTTCAAGCGGGCAGATGGCTTTTTTTATCCACAATCGTTTTATTTTCACTATCTGCACCCGGATATACTTCGCTGTTCAATAATGTTTGTTTATACTCGTCTCACTAAAAAAATAATATAAAAAGAAGGGAAGTCGTATGCCTGTTGCCATTCTGTCTTTCGTATTACTGTCTGTTGCAATCTTGTCAGCCGAATCGGTGTATGCCTTACCTTCAAAGTCTCCTGTTGACCGCCCGGCGGTCCAGTCCATAAAGGCAGCCAACAGTCTTCTACTGGATGTGACCCGCACTGATGGTGGTGTAAGGCTGGTTTCTGTCGGTGAGCGTGGTCACATTGTCTACTCCGATGATCACGGGGTCAGCTGGCAGCAGGCCAGTGTGCCAACCATGCAAATGCTGACGGCGGTGCACTTTCCCTCAGAAACGATTGGCTATGCCGTCGGTCACGATGCCATAGTACTGAAGACAGAAGATGGTGGCGAAACCTGGCAACAGGTGTATGTTGATCGTGAGGCAACAGTACCACTGCTGGATGTATGGTTTAGCGACAGCCTTCACGGCTTTGCCGTGGGTGCGTACGGTTACATTATTGAAACGGTAGACGGCGGCAGGAGCTGGGAATTTATCGATGACCGTATCGCCAATGACGATGAGTTTCACTACAACGCTATTAACGACGATGGTCAGGGCAACCTGTTTCTGGCCGGTGAGGCCTGTATCCTCTTTCGCTCTTCTGACGCGGGCCATTCCTGGGTAACTTTGGAGAGCCCGTATGAAGGTTCCTGGTTTGGTGTAAGTGGCGGGCATGGTCGTGTTCTGGTTCATGGTTTGCGGGGGAATATTTATCAGAGTGCGGACCTCGGGGAGACCTGGCAACCACTCAGCTCCGGTACCGATCAAACCCTGTTTGGTTCCACCAAACTGACCGATGGCAGTATTGCGCTGGTTGGCAATTCCGGGGCGGTACTGACCGGGTCTGGCGCGGAGCTGGCTTCAGGTACCAACAGTGGTCTGTCGGTTTCACACCGGCCGGACCGGATGACACTGAGTGCACTGGCACCCAGCAGCGATGGGTTTATTGTGGTTGTTGGCCAGGGTGGTGCCTACCGGATGACCCTGGAAGGCAGGGTGTTGGAGTAAAAACAGCTTTAAACGGTTTTATATTGTACGACTGTGAACGTGTTTGAACCAGACCATAAAAATAATTAAAAAATCCGGGGCAGCCAGTTATGTCGTCTTTTCATCATTCATCCCAATCCTCTCTATCCAGAGAAGGCAGCGAACCAATAGTGGAACGGATGATTTTCAATAATCGTCTGCGGGTTTGCCTGTTGTTCCTGCTGGTATCACTGTTTCTCACCTGGCAGCTGGTGACCGGACTGCGGATGGATGCCAGTTTCCAGAAAATGGTGCCACTGGAACACCCTTTTATCCAGAATATGCTTCGTCACATGGAAGAGGGGGGCAACTCCGGAAATACCATTCGCATAGCGGTGGCTCCCCGGGATGGCGATATTTTTTCCGCTGAGTATATGGAGTTGCTCAAGCAGATTAATGATGAAGTGTTTTATCTTCCGGGGGTTGATCGAAGCAATCTGAAGTCCCTCTGGACGCCATCGGTTCGCTGGATTGAAGTAACGGAAGAAGGCTTTACCGGTGGGACGGTGATTCCTGACACCTATGACGGCAGTCGGGCCAGCCTGGACCAGCTTCGGGAAAATATTCTGAAATCCGGCCAGGTCGGAAGGATCATTGCCAACGATTTCCGCTCCAGTATCGTCAGTGCCCCGTTGTTTGAGAAACATCCGGAAACCGGCGAAAGCCTGGATTACCAGCACCTTTCTGCCCAGCTGGAAGTACTGCGCAGCAAATATGCGGCACAGGGTGTTGATCTGCATATTACCGGAATTGCCAAGATTTTTGGGGATCTGTTTGAGGGTGTGAAAGCCATTGTCTGGTTCTTTATTATCGCCCTTGGCGTTACCAGCCTCCTGTTATTCCTTTATTCCCGCTGTCTGAAAAGCACTTTTATTCCGCTGTTGACGTCCATCATAGCGGTGGTCTGGCAGATGGGTCTGTTGGCTACCCTTGGCTATGGTCTTGATCTTTACTCGGTCCTGGTGCCTTTTCTGGTGTTTGCCATTGGCGTGAGCCACGGTGTCCAGATCATTAACAGTATCAGTGCCGAAACGGCCCGGGGGGCAAACGCCCTGACCGCTGCCCGCCGGACATTCCGAACCCTGTATATTCCCGGTATGGTGGCACTGATTTCTGATGCCATCGGTTTCCTTACCCTGCTGGTGATTGATATTCAGGTGATTCAGGATCTGGCGATTACCGCCAGTATCGGGGTTGCGACCATCATTTTAACCAACCTGGTTCTGCTGCCTGTGCTGATGTCGTTTATCACAGTCAGCAAACGCTCCGTTGACCATGCCAGAAAGAGCCAGCAGAAGGAGTCCCGGGTCTGGCAAGTGGTCGCCAAACTGGCCAGCCCGAAGGTAATGCCGGTGTCTATCCTGATTGCCCTGCTGGGCTTTGCTGCGGGCGCTTACAAGGCAACTGACCTGAAAATTGGTGACCTTGACCCCGGTGCCCCGGAGTTTCATCCGGACTCCCGCTACAACCTGGATAACCTGTTTATTAATAGCCATTACGCCACCAGTGCCGATCTGTTCGTCACCTATCTGGAAACTCAGCCCGAAGGTTGTAGCCGTTATCCGGTGATGGATGCCATCGACCGATATATGTGGCATATGGAGAATGTGCCGGGGGTTCAGTCTGCGCTCTCGCTGGTCACCGTGTCCAAGCAGGTGATTAAAGGGCTGAATGAAGGAAGTTTGAAATGGCAAAGCCTCTCCCGTAATCCTTATGTGCTGAACAACTCGGTGGGGAATGCGGCTGCACTGTTTAATGCCGACTGTTCCAGTGCACCGATTATCCTGTTCCTGGATGATCACAAGGCCGAAACACTGGAGCGGGTGGTTCAGACAACTCAGGCGTTTGCTGCTATCAATAACACCGAAGAGTTCCAGTTTGTGATGGCCAGCGGTAATGCCGGAGTAGAAGCGGCCATCAATGAGATTATTGCCCAGGCGCAGAATAAAATGCTGTTCTGGGTGTATGCGGTGGTCAGTATTCTCTGCCTTATTACCTTCCGTTCTGTGAAAGCGGTGCTCTGCATTATTATTCCACTGGGGCTGACTTCGGTGCTCTGTCAGGCGCTGATGTCCTACCTTGGGATCGGTGTGAAAGTGGCGACCCTGCCGGTTATTGCCCTGGGTGTGGGGATTGGCGTGGATTACGGAATATATATCTACAGTCGTTTAGAGAGTTTTATGAGGCAGGGTATGTCTCTGGAAGAAGCCTATTACGCAACGCTGAAAATAACCGGTAAGGCTGTCACCTTTACCGGGGTGACACTGGCCATTGGGGTCGGTACCTGGATCTTCTCGTCGCTGAAGTTTCAGGCGGATATGGGGATTTTGCTGACCTTTATGTTTGCCTGGAATATGGTTGGGGCTATTTGGTTGTTGCCTGCTTTGGCCAGGTTGTTGCTGGTGCCTCGGGTTGGGGGAGGGGTTTTGGCTGAAACATAAAAAAGTTGGCAGTGGGCAGTTGGCAGTGGGCAGTGGGTAGGTTTTTGTTGGGTAGTTATTTGTTGGTGGTTCATTGCTTTTCAAATTGAAACAAATGTATTAGTATCCGATCACGAAAAGTCACACGACATTCGCACAATAATAAAAATGCACCTTAAGATGTGCCTGAAGGGAATTACTAATGAAAAAAATCAATCAATCCCTCTTTGCCCTGTCGACACTGACACTGGCCATGCAGGCTGGTGCTGCTGGTTTTGCTCTGAATGAATCATCAGCGGCTGCAGCAGGTACGGCTTATGCGGGGCGGAACTCCAATGCGCAAGATGCTTCTATTTTGGCGGCTAACCCTGCGGGAATTGCACTGCTGGAAGAGCGGCAGGTGACTGTGGGTGGCGGTGTGGTTGTGCCAAAAGGTGATTTTAAGGGTACAGGTACCACTCCTTTAGGACCTACTAGCAGTAGTAACGATGAGTTTTTGAATACTTCTGTTATCCCATTTGGCTATTTCTCAATGCCTGTGGATGATCAGCTCTCGTTTGGTTTCGGTATATATGCGCCATTTGGTTCGTCCACAGATTATGATGACGACTGGGCAGGGAAATATTTTGCCGATGAAACTCAAGTTACTATCGTTAATTTCCATCCAACAGTCGCCTATAAGTTTTCTGATCAGCTCTCTTTGGGTTTAGGTGTTTTCGCTACCTATGGAGAAGGAGAACTCAGCCGCTTTGTTAACCCTCTTTCACCCACTGATAATGTTGTGATCAAAGGTGATGATGTGGCTTATGGCTGGAATATTGGTGCGATTTGGCAGCCACAAGAGTCAACATCCATGGGTGTTAGCTATAGATCAAGTATTAAGCTGAAGCTAAAAGGAGATGCTACTGGAACTGGTTCTATCTGGAATGCTTTAGGAGGTAGTGCAACGGAGAAAGCCAAGCTAGACATAACCTTGCCAGAGACCCTGGAGTTCAGTGCTACCCACGAGCTGGATGATCGGTGGACAGTAATGGCCGGAGCAACATGGACTCGATGGAGCCGGTTTGACAAGCTGGTCATTAGTTCTGATCAAGGAACTGGCCCTGTTTCTGGAGGTGATCCTTCAGATGCAGCAGTAATAACATATGTACCTGAAAACTGGAAAAATGTGTGGGCGTTCGCTGTTGGCGGTAGCTATAAATATGATGATAATCTCACCTTAAAAGCAGGTTATGCATTTGATCAAAGTCCAGTTAAAGATGAGTTCAGAACAGCTCGGATTCCTGATAGTGATCGTAACTGGCTGACACTTGGTGCCAAGTATGAGTTGGGCAATGACTGGACGGTAGATGCTGCTTATGGATATATGTTCGGATCCAAAGTAGAGATTGATGAGAAAAACTATCGATCTAATGGAAGCCCCGCAGGAAACCTGAACCTCAAAGGCGAATACAACAACACCGCCCACGTATTCAGCGCATCGGTAACCAAACGCTTCTAAAACCAAAGGGGCTTGTCTGAGCCTGTAAAAGTGATTGTAAAAGAAAAGCCCGGCCGTCGCCGGGCATTATTTTTTCTGCGGGTGGTGAATTTGTTGACTACTTTGTTGATATGAATAAATTAACATAAGAAATCCCATGGGGGGGTATGAGTGCTAATGTATACACCTGCTTCACTTCAGCTCACCCTGGCGGCGCAGTCACTCCCTTCCGATAGTGAGATTGCCAGTGGCAAACAGGTATCTTCAAGGGCTGAAAAAAATGCTGGTACGTCTTTTTCAGGTCATATAATCAATGATTTCTCAGAGGCATGTTCAGGTACATCGACGTTAATGCCTGACTCAGATGGTGTTGCTGAAGCAAAGTTGGAAACCCCCAGTGACGAGCCAATAGTTTGCCGTTCTGTTACCTCTGCTGACGAGCTTTGCAGGAGAATCCGCCTGTTGACTCATTCAGCTTCCAGACCGTCCACCAGTGCAAATATTTCGCTTCCGGACATAAGAGAAGAGTGTGCTCATGATCCTCAGCCAGATATGGTACAGAAAAAGTATGTCCAGAATTTACATGGAAAATACGATTTCCAAACGCTGCGCATTAGCTTGATTCGGCAACATTTACACCAGGCACTGGAACCATTGCTATCTCTGTTGGCTGAGGACAAAAATGTAAACGGCGTCGTCAGGCATAAGGAGGATCCCCTTGTCGTATCCGTCGATATGGGGGCTTATAATCAGGGAAAGCTCCCTTCCTTAGGGCCCCATTTTGCTTCTCTGCTTATATACGAGGCTGATGATTCCCGCTACCCCTATGTATTCTGGGATACTGAAGGTTGCATTACGGTTAACAACTTGCTTCTGATCCGTTACAGTACGCCGGCTTTTTAATTGCCTGTTGCCGTTAAAAAACCTGTTCCCGTTAAAAAACCTTCTCGTTAAAAGAATAACGCCGCAAAACACCCGCAAACGGTCATTACCAGCAGTAGCTTTTTCAGTGTGTCTGGTTTGGCCTTAATGGCAAACTTTACGGAAAGATGTGCGCCAATGATATAGCCGATGGACAGAACCAATGCCGGAATCCAGGCCACCTGGTCACGGGCAATAAAGACGACCAGGGCCACTACCGTAAAAGCCAGGGTGCAGACCAGTTTCAGGGCATTGCCCCGCACCAGATCGTAACGGAGAACGCCACATACCGCCGCCAGCAAAATAAAGCCGACACCTGCCTGCACAAAGCCGCCATAGAATCCGGCTATGGCCAGGCCGACCCACGATTTCGGTGAGTCTGCCACTTTCAATGGCACAGTGCCTTCAGGTGGAACAATCATGGCTGGCCGCAGTACCATAATCAGGCTCATGGTGACCATGGCTCCCAGCAGCATGGGCTTTAATGCCCACTCCGGGCTGTAAGACGCGGTCACTGCCCCCGCCAGACCTCCCGCCAGGGTAGGGATCATCATGGGCAGAATCTCTCCAGTCTCCAGACGATTATGTTGCCTGAAGCCCAGGGCACCGGTCAGGCTCTGCAGGAAAATGCCAACCCGGTTGCTGGCATTGGCAATATCAGCGGGCATGCCCATGACCATCAGGGCTGGCAGCGTCAGGTTGGAACCTCCCCCTGCCAGTGTGTTGATGATGCCTGCCAGTATGCCCAGTGTAATCAGTATTGCGGATGATACTACCGTGACTTCCATAAATCGTTCCTGTTGTCGCCTTTTTGTTCGGGGAACCGAGGCTTTGTCAATTAAGTAAATCTATTAGGGGTATTCTTTTAATTAATTTTGATGTTCGATGGTTTGGCCGTAATCTTTATCACGTGAAAGACAAACGTTAAACCAGAAAACACTCTCCAAGAGAAGCGAAAAGGAAAATCAAATGACTCAATCTCTGATTAACACTGTGATCAAGCCATTCAAAGCCACTGCTTTCCACAAAGGCGAGTTTATCGATGTGACCGAACATAGCCTGCTGGGCAAGTGGTCAGTGGTCTTCTTTTACCCGGCTGACTTCACCTTTGTCTGCCCAACGGAACTGGGTGATCTGGCTGACCATTACGAGAAACTACAGTCCCTGGGCGTCGAAGTGTACTCCGTGTCAACGGATACCCACTTCACCCATAAGGCATGGCATGACAGCTCTGAAACCATCAAGAAAATCCAGTTCCCGATGATCGGCGATCCAACCGGCACCATCACCCGCAACTTCGGTGTGATGATTGAAGAAGACGGCCTGGCACTGCGTGGCACCTTTGTAATCAATCCTGAAGGTGAAATCAAGGCCATCGAAACCAACGACCTGGGCATCGGCCGCTCAGCCAAAGACCTGGTGCGTAAGGTACAGGCTGCCCAGTACGTCGCTGAGCATGACGGCGAAGTTTGCCCGGCCGCATGGCAGCCAGGTGAAGAGACTCTGGCACCGTCCCTGGACCTGGTTGGCAAGATCTAAGTAATAGATTACCGCTGATAGCCTGCCCGGACAGCCTGTTCGGGCAGGGCTCAAAGGCTGACCAGGAATACTGAATAAACCGTTGTTCAATATTCCTGGTCAGCTTTACAGAGGCTTGTCTGAGAAGCCCGGTCAGAACAAGCCTGATCGAAGCAAGTAAGACACCATTTTTATCATAAACAGGGGTGCGACCATGCTCGACACAAATATGAAAGTCCAGTTACAGAGTTACCTGCAAAACCTGAAAACAGCCGTTGAGCTGATGGTATTTCTGGACGACAGCGATAAGTCAGCGGAAATGGCCGCCTTGGCCAACGACATTGCCAGCCTGTCTGACAAGGTATCTGTCACCAAATCAGACAGCAGCAATGAGCGCAAACCCTCCATGCTGGTTCGCTCGGCGGCAACGGGCAGTGAAATCCGCTTTGCCGGCCTGCCCATGGGCCATGAGTTCACCTCCCTGGTACTGGCGCTGCTACACAGTGGAGGTCACCCCATTAAGGTGGATGATTCCGTGGCAGAGCAGGTAAAAGCACTGGAAGGTAACTACCGCTTTGAAACTTACGTTTCCCTCAGCTGTCAGAACTGCCCGGATGTGGTGCAGGCGCTGAATATCATGTCAGCCCTGAATCCCAACATCACCAATGTGATGATCGATGGTGCCTTGTTCCCGAACGAAGTGGACGAACGGAAAATCATGGCCGTACCCTCGGTTTACCTGAACGGTGAACTGTTTGCCCAGGGTCGTATCTCTCTGCAGGAAATCCTGAACAAGCTGGATACCGGGGTAGCAGCGCGTCAGGCCGAAGCCATTGCTGAAAAAGCACCGTTTGATGTGCTGGTGGTTGGCGGTGGCCCTGCCGGTGCCTCTGCTGCCATCTACAGTGCCCGAAAAGGCATTCGTACCGGTATTGTGGCGGACCGTTTCGGTGGTCAGGTGATGGATACCGTTGGTATTGAAAACTTTATCTCCGTTAAGGCGACGGAAGGCCCTAAACTGGCCGCAAGCCTGGAAGAACATGTCCGCGACTATGACGTGGATATCATGACTCAACAGCGTGCCAGCCGGATTGTGGCGGCGGAGCAGGTCGGTGATCTGATTCAGGTTGAGCTGGAAAGTGGGGCAACATTGCACAGTCGCTCACTGGTTATCGCTACCGGTGCCCGCTGGCGGGAAATGAACGTGCCCGGTGAGCAGGAATACCGGGGTAAAGGCGTCGCCTATTGCCCACACTGTGATGGCCCGCTGTTCAAAGGGAAAAAAGTCGCCGTCATTGGTGGTGGTAACTCCGGTATTGAAGCAGCAATCGATCTGGCAGGTATTGTTGAACATGTCACTGTTCTGGAGTTCGACAGCAAACTGAGAGCAGATGAAGTGCTGCAACGCAAGGCCCGCTCCATGGGTAATATCGATATCATTACCGAAGCACTGACCACTGAAGTGCTGGGCGATGGTGAGAAAGTGACCGGACTGCGTTACACCGACCGGGCAACGGATAACAGCAATACAATTGAGTTGTCGGGTATTTTTGTCCAGATTGGCCTGGTACCTAACGCCGAGTTCCTCAAGGGCACTCTGGAGTTAAGCCCACGTGGTGAGATTATCACCGGTGCCCAGGGGGAAACGTCTCTGCCCGGCGTGTTTGCGGCCGGTGATGTAACCACCGCACCTTACAAACAGATCATTATTGCAATGGGCGGTGGTGCAAATGCGGCGTTGGGTGCCTTTGATTACCTGATCCGGACGCCAGAGCCACAGCAGCAGAAAGCGGCTTGATTGTCGGTACTTTGGTATTTTGACATAAAACTTTTGAAGTTGTCATAAAGCTTTATTTTTGACCAAACAGACCTCGGTAACAATACTTCACGTGTTGTATAACCGAGGTCTTTTTTTATGTACTGCAGAAAACCCGGGAAATCCAGGGTTAACAATATTCATGTCGACGACAAATAAACAACCATATTTTGACTGGCCAACCTTGTTTCCCACGGTTATGTATTTCAGGGCTTTTTCACATCATCAAATTGTCTCGACACTGTCTAGACAATTGCACTGGAGCAATTTTCTGGAGCTGATCTACCTGAAAGAGCCGTTGGCACGAGACTTTTATGTGCAAATGTGCGGCATTGAGCGCTGGAGTGTTCGCACCCTGCGAAAACAGGTGGGAAGCTTGCTTTTTGAACGGACTATGGCTGCAAAACAGCCCGAAAAGTGCTTGAGGCGCGACTGAATGCCCTGCAAGAAACTGGCAGTATAGAGCCCGAGGTTTTGCTGAAAGACCCTTATTTACTGGATTTTCTCAATCTCAATGACCGCTACCTGGAAAAAGATCTTGAAGATGCCATTTTGTTGCGGGATATGGAGCAGTTTCTATTGGAGCTGGGCAAAAGCGGTATTCATGTGGCTGACTATCTGACCAGCCTGCCTCCCAGAGAATTACTGGAAGCCCGGTTCCAGCAAGCCATAAACAACGCTCGCCAGCGTCTGGCCAATAAAACCAGTGAGTCGTCTTCATGAGCATGGATGTCAGCAAAGAGATCGAGTTCCAAAATGACATTATCGCCCGAATGCAGGCCAATGGCTGGCAGCTGGGCAAGCCGGAACATTATGATCGGACGACAGCACTCTATACCGCCGATGTACTGTCGTTTGTTAAAGGCACCCAGCCCAAAGAGTGGCAGAAGTTCTGCAAGGTTTATCTACAGGATTCTGAGGCGCACTTTATCAGGCATCTGGAAGGCACAGGCAGTGTTCAAGTAGAGCTTCTGCAATTGCTGATGCTGTTTTGCGGCAGCTTAAGTAATAGGTTTTATCAAAACCGTCCAGCGTTAATACAGTGCGTGCTGTTTTGTCATGATTAGCAACTCAATATTTTCATGATTGATCAGTAATGGTCTATGTTTCTTTGGATTATAAAAAAATTATTCCAATTGCATGTAAAGGTTATATTGATATGAACACTGTAATAACCAAACAATCCGTTCCAACAAGTCAACCCGATACAACAAGTCAACCCGTTATAACAAGTCAACCCGTTCCAACAAGCCAACACATGCTGCAAAAAGTAAGTGAAAGCCGTGTCAAAAAGGCCGGTAACTGCTTGGCCAATACCGGCGGTGGAGTATTTTTTGGCTGGGTGTGTGCAATGTATTGGGGCGCTAGCTATCCTGCACCCATACTTACCGGGGTACTTGTCGGCTGCTTAGCTACCAGTGGCTCCGAAACAATAACAAAAATTTATAACAGAGTCATAACTTCAAAACCCCCGGCCGAGCAAGCACCTGAAACGGTTTGAACATTTGTTATGCGTTATTGCACCGGTTGACCGGTATGGAGTTCCAGACCGCCTGACACCGGCAGGTTAACGCCATTGCAGGAGCGGGAGGCATCGGAGGCGAGGAAGTACATGGCCTCGGCCACCTCTTGCGGGGTGCAGATGCGTCCTAGGTGGCTGACCGAGAATAGACTGCCCTACTGCGGTGGCAGCAAATTGGTCTAAAAATCCGCTTTTGTTCGGCAAATAGCCCCGCTATTCACCTCACAAAACCGAATTTTTATCCTCAATTTTCTGCCATTCTCGTTACGGGCGCTATTCTCGGTCAGCCTCCCAGGGGGTTAGCCTGGTTGAACTGATCGACGACATCGGTCGGGTTGGCCAGAAACATCGGCGTTGCACTGGCAGAAGGGCAGACATTATTCACCCGAATATTGTACTTGCCATAATCCAGGGCCATTGCCCTGGTCAGATTGACCACCGCTCCTTTTGCAGCATTATTAGCGGCCATGTTGTAGTCACCGTTCAGTTCGGACACCGAAGCGGTGTTGACGATAGTACCACCGCCGTTGGCAATCATGGATGGAACAAAGTATTTACTGGTCAGGAATATGGATTTCACATCCACAGCGAACAGCGTGTCCCAGTCCTTGTGAATGGATCTGAGTCAGCACAGTGTCACCTTAAATACAGAAAAAACTTTTACAGCTCATTAGATTTTTTGACGCACGCGTCTAGTATGGTTCTACCTACAACAAATTGGCTGATGTTATGGATCCAGCAGCGCTTTCTAAAAAATCACCTGACATGTTGTCTGATGTAGTTAGCTCATCCAGAACAGTTGATACTCGTCTAGCCAGTACACCAGAAGTTAGAAATACGGCAGTTTATGGCAGGTTTTCCATAGCACGAACTTCTGATGCGCAGCCAGTCCATGGCGTGGATAGTGTAATACCCATGGTACCACAGGTAAGGGAACTTTCCCCTCTTTACATGTTTGGTTACGGTGTTTCAAGTGTCGATAATATACCAAGGAATTTGTCCCTGTATAATCATTATGCCATGGCCCCGGCGCTTGACCATTATCACCTGGGAGTACAGGCAGGGTTTGATATGGGCTCTGTTTACCGGTCACCTTATCGGATTGCTACTTCTACCCAGGTAGTGGATGTGGGTGGGGAGCCTTGTTCGTCAGCTTCTGCTGATACGGTAAAGAGCAAAGCTGATACGGTAAAGAGCAAAGCTGATACGAGCGAAATGGATGCCCAGCCAGTAGAACCTGAGTTTCTGGCACGTAGATTGCGGACCACCTTTCAGGATTGGCAACTTCAGAAACTTAATAATGCTTTTAAACGCAACAAGTATTTAACAACGTTTCAAAAGTATTCATTGGCTTCAAAGTTGAAGGTAAAAGAATCACAGGTACAAATATGGTTTCAGAATAAAAGATCGGCCATGAAAAAGCAGGCCTCTTTAGCCAGAGAAAGCAAAAGTGCTCGGTCTGTCACGGCATCGAAAGCAGCTGCTTCCCGGGTCCGTTCGACGAAGCAGCCAATGCCTTCAGCATCACGGCAGGAAGTTGGTGCTCAGCAGAGATATGAATTACTGCGCGAGAGGAAAGTAATCAGCTCGGCTATGGCTCAATCACCAGATGAAGCGTTGCAGTTAATATCAGCGAATCTCAAAGATATTCCTCAGGCACAATCTCCCCTTTCACTTGCTGACTATAGTCAATCCGGCAGTTCCGGGCCCGGACTTCCTGCAACTGCTCCAAGGGTTGAATTAACTGATGCTGATGATGAGTCATATTCTTTCACCTCAACTGAAACATGAGCTGGCAACTAAACGTCAACAGGCTTTACAGAATAACTTCTACCTGTTGACTGGATTTTTTGATGCTTGTATCTATTACCTATAACTAACTGGCTGATTTCATGGACCCTGCAGTGCTTTCCCCCGACCAATCTGGCACATCGTTGCGTGGCGCAGTTAGCGCATCTGAAAATGCTGACCCTCGTTCAGCCTCTGGACCAAAACCTGAAAATGCGACTTTCTGCGGCAGGTTTGCTGCAGCCCATCCTGATACTGAGCCAGTTTATTCCGGGCAAGAACCAGTTTGTTCTGTGGATGGATTATTACCCTGGACGTCACAGGCAAGGGACTTTATTGCGCTGGATAGATTTGGTATGGGAGTTGCCAGTATTGGTAATGTGTCAAGGAATATTCCCCTGCTTGACCAGCCTGCCATGGCATCAGCGTTTCCTCCTTATCACAATAGGCATCAGGGACTGGCTGGGCCTGATATGAGTTCTAGTCCCTGGCCTTTTGACCGGGCCGTTACTTCCACCAGAACAGCGGATGATCCGGTAGGAAGTTGCCAATCAGTTCCTTCAGGGAAGATAACGAGCCAAGCTGATACGAGTGAATCATATCCCCGGCAGGCAAGCACGGAACCTGCAGTACTCAGAAAACGATCATATGTGCCTGAATGGAAAGCTAAACAACTTGATAAGGCATTTCAATGCAGGGCTTATGTAACAATCCAGGAACGAGCTTTTCTGGCTTCAGAGCTTGATATGACAGAAGAGGAGGTTAAATTATGGTTTCAAAATAAAAGAACGAATATTAAAAAACGGTGTTTGTTGGATAGTGTAAAAAACAGCGCTCAAAATATGATGCCATCAAGAGCGGTTTCACGGGCCTTGGGGGATCAACAGCAAAGTGCTTCATTGCCCTGGCGTGGGTTTGGTGTGAATCAGACATATACATTATCTTGTGAGAAGTATGTAATCAGCAGTACTGTGGCTAAATCACCAGTTGAAGCGTTGGAAGATATGTTAGTACACATCGAAAGGAGTCCCGCAGTACGATTTTCCCGTTCAGTCGCTAATTACTGCCAATCCAAGCTTGCTCAACCTGAATCCTCTGCAACGACTTCAAATACTGCTCCGGGGAACTGAATAAGGTTGGTAATAAGCCAACTGTCGGCTTATCCATGATGGGCGACTGCAAAGGGAACACCAGGTGGCTGATAGCCATCTGACCTTTCTCACTGAATCAAGGTAAGGTAGCACTATCTTCATTTTCCACAATCTTCACAATGGCATCAGGGCAAAAAGGATTTCTTTTAAGTCGGCAGAGTTCAGACCGGCGTAATCAGACGGAAATGGTCTTCTGGGTAGTGACTGATGGGCAACCGGTATGCCTGTGATAGATAACGAGCTGGCCATCTTTTTTCTGCCAAGTCTGCTTTTCAGCAGGCTGAAGCATTACTGCTCCATGCTCAGATAACCTTTACCTTCCTGCCGTTTGTTGATATGGATTTTGACAACATCATCACGTCACAAACCAGTCTGTTTTAAAGTGTCAGTTTGAGCTTTCACCGGTAGGTGTCTATGTTCTGGGGAGTCCATTTTATTTCCCCGGGGTGTTGGTTTCATGCCCAATCTTGCTGATTTCCTGTTCCGGAGCGCTGCTGTTTATCCCGATAAAACCGCCATTGTTGCGGGTGAACGGCGTATCAGTTATCAGGTATTAAAAGATACGGCAGCCACTATTGGTCAGGGGTTGCAGCAAACAGGTATCCGGCCCGGTGACCGGGTGGCGGTCAGTTGCCCGAATATTCCCCAATTCATGATGGTTTATTACGGTATTCTCAGTGCCGGTGCGGTTGTGGTGCCGTTGAATATTCTGCTGAAGCCAAAAGAGATCGCCTATCATCTTACCGACAGTCAGGCTGTCGCCTATCTGTGTTTTCAAGGTTCGGATGAACTGCCATTGGGGCAGTTTGGACTTGAAGCCTGTCAACGGGTGAGCAGCTGTGAACACTTTTTTGTTATTACCGTAGACCTCAGCCAGGATGAATGGCGAGGTGAGTCCACGCTATCCGCATTGCTATCCGGCGGCTCAATGGCCGACCCGCAGGACAGGGCCCCGGAAGATACTGCCGCCATTCTCTATACGTCCGGCACCACCGGACGGCCAAAAGGTGCTGAGCTGACTCACTATAACCTGTCGATGAATGCGCTTATCTGCTCGGCCTTATTGATGACCGGTGTCAATGATAGTCATCTGGTGGTTTTGCCGTTGTTCCATAGTTTTGCCCAGACGGCCCATATGCTCCATGCCGTGGCATCAGCATCCACCATGGTGTTGATGGTTCGTTTCGAGGCATTGACAACCCTGAAGCTGCTGGCGCAGGAGCAGATCAGCTATTTCGCTGGTGTACCCACCATGTATATTGCCCTGAATGGTGCGCAGGCGGAGTTGTCTGCCGGTGAACGACAGGCCATTACCGATAAGTTGCGGTTGTGTGTCAGTGGTGGAGGCCCTATGCCTGTAGATGTTTTGCAGGCATTTGAGGGCAATTTCAACGTCACCCTTCTTGAAGGTTATGGTCTCTCGGAGACGTCGCCGGTCGCCTGTTTCAATACTCTGGATCAGGCACGCATTCCCGGCTCCATTGGTCGGCCGATTCCCGGTGTAGCACTGAAAGTGGTTGACGATGAGGGAAATGCTCTGCCTTTTGGTCAGGATGGTGAGCTGGCCATTCGTGGTCATAACGTGATGAAAGGGTACTTTAACAAGCCGGAACAGACGGCAGCGGTGTTGCAAGATGGCTGGTTCCGAACCGGCGATATTGCCCGCTGTGATGAAGCGGGTAACTACTACATAGTAGACCGGAAGAAAGATCTGGTTATACGTGGCGGTTTTAATGTTTACCCCCGTGAGGTTGAGGAGGTGTTGCTCGCTCATCCCGATATTATGCAGGCGGCGGTCATTGGGGTACCTGATGATTATTACGTTGAAGAGATTATGGCCTGCCTGATCCTGCGTGAAGGTTGTGAGCTGTCGCCGGAATTGGTGAAGACCTGGGCACGGCAACAGCTTGGGGACTACAAATACCCGCGCTATGTACGGATTTTTCAGGAATTCCCGCTCAGTGCCACGGGTAAAGTATTAAAGAGAGCGTTGCGAGAGCAGGTGAAGGGAGAGCACTTACGGTAGACATTAAAAAGTAACCGGTTTTCTGACATGAATTCCTTAATGTCTACCCTGAGAGGGAGAGCATAAAGGGCTGTAGTCTTCGTTGTATTGACAGTTTTTTATGGCAATGGGCCGGTTTGTCTTATTAACCTTTCGCTATTTGGTGGTTGTTGATTTAAATACCGGGGTAGGACTGACGGGCGATTTCTGTGAAAATAGCCGGTTTTTCATCACAGCACCCAAGAATCCATGCCCACACCGAAAACCGCACCGGACCTTTTCTCCTATCCCAAGTACTGGGCTGAATGCTATGGCACGTCGCCCTGGTTGCCCATGTCCCGTAAAGAGATGGATGCGCTTGGCTGGGATTCCTGCGACATTATTATTGTGACCGGCGACGCCTATGTTGACCACCCCAGCTTTGGTATGGCGGTGATTGGCCGTTTCCTGGAATCCCAGGGTTTTCGGGTTGGGATTATTGCTCAGCCGGACTGGAGCAACCCGGAAGATTTCAAACGGCTGGGCAAGCCAAACCTGTTCTTCGGTGTGACTGGCGGCAACATGGACTCCATGATTAACCGCTACACTGCCGACCTGAAAGTGCGTAATGACGATGCCTATACACCGAACGCACAGCCGGGCAAGCGACCGGACCGGTCGGTGATCGTCTATAGCCAGCGCTGTAAGGAAGCATACAGTGATGTTCCGGTGGTGCTTGGTGGTATTGAAGCCAGTTTGCGTCGTATTGCCCAGTATGATTACTGGAGTGATGAAGTGCGTCGTTCCGTATTGATCGATGCCACCGCCGATATTCTGCTTTATGGTAATGCCGAGCGGGCGCTGGCCGAAGTGGCGGATCGATTGGCGAAAGGCATGACCATTCGGGAGATTGATGATATCCGGGGAACCGTGGTGATAAAACCGGCGCTGCCTTCCGGCTGGACTGAAATTGATTCATCACGGATTGACTGGCCCCGGGATATTCAGTCCCTGGAAGAAGCTTATGGCCTGAGCCCTTATGCTGAGGTAGAAGAGACGGTTTGTGATAGCAAAACCGGCAATCAGCCTGAGTCAGCGGGTGAGAATGACGTGCAGCCGGTGCGCATTATCCCCATGCCTCTGCATCGCAACCAGCAGCTGGACCCGGCCTCCACCTGCATACGGTTGCCATCATTTGACAAGGTGCGCAAAGACCCGGTGCTTTATGCCCATGCTTCCCGGGTACTGCACCAGGAATCCAACCCCCATAATGCCCGGGTGCTGGTACAGAAGCATGGCAACCGTGAACTCTGGGTGAACCCGCCACCCATCCCCCTGGCAACCCCTGAGATTGATGGTGTGTTTGGCCTGTTTTACCAGCGTCGTCCACACCCGTCTTATGGCAATGCCAATATTCCGGCCTACGAGATGATCAAAACCTCGGTCAATATCATGCGTGGCTGTTTTGGAGGGTGTTCTTTCTGTTCCATTACTGAGCATGAAGGTCGTATTATCCAGAGTCGCTCCCATGAATCGGTGATTGCCGAACTGGAAGATATTCGGGAAAAAGTACCGGGCTTTACCGGGCAGATATCCGACCTGGGTGGTCCAACCGCCAATATGTACTATCTCAATTGCAAGGATGACAAGATCCAGGCCAGTTGTCGTAGACTTTCCTGTGTCTTTCCGGGGATTTGTAAAAACCTGAAAACCTCCCACAAGAAGACCACAGAGCTGTATCGGAAAGCCCGTGCCCTGCCGGGTATCAGGAAAATTGCCATTGCCTCCGGCCTGCGCTATGACCTGGCGGTGGAAGACCCGGAATATGTGGAAGAGCTGGTGACGCACCATGTGGGTGGCTATTTAAAGATTGCCCCGGAACATACGGAAAAAGGCACCCTCGATCTGATGATGAAGCCGGGGATGGGCACCTATGACGCCTTTAAAAAGATGTTTGAACACTTCTCCCAAAAGGCAGGTAAAAAACAGTATCTGATTCCTTACTTTATTGCCGCTCACCCCGGCTGTGAAGATGAAGATATGTTGAACCTTTCTTTATGGCTGAAGAAAAACAAGTTCCGTGTGGATCAGGTGCAAACGTTTTATCCATCGCCCATGTCGCTGGCCACGGCCATGTATTATGCCCAGAAGAATCCGCTGAAGCGGATCAGCTACAAAAGCCCCCGTTTGTATACGCCAAGAACATTGGATCAGCGTCGTTTGCAAAAGGCCTTTCTCCGTTACCATGATGCGAAAAACTGGCCCTTCCTGCGCCAGGCCCTGCGGGATATGAATCGTTCCGACCTGATTGGTTCCGGTAAGCATCAATTGATTCCGGAAGAGGAAAACAAGGGGCAAAGAAGATCTGGCCAGCGGATACAATCGCAGGGTGATTTCCAGAAAGCCCGGGGCGGTCAGTGGGATAATCGCAATTCCAGAACATCAAAGAGTCCAACATCCCGGCAGAAAAAAGGTCGGGGCAGGTAAACTTAATGACCGTTTAAATATCTCCCGGGCATGGGAATGAACATTGTGTACATGGTTTCAATGAGTTTGACGAGCACAATCTCCGTTCACCCTGAGCGGAGTCGAAGGGTGCTTGGCACGATCTATCAGAGTCCGGAGTTTCCGCCTTTAGGCCCTATGGGTCCTTTGACAGGCTCAGGACGAACGAAGTGCGGAGGCACGACAACCCGTCAAACTCATTGACACCATGTGTCAGGCCAGTCCGGATGTCCGGACTGGCCTGTCTGTTAAAATAGCGCTGATTTTTCATTCTTAATGATATGCGCTTTATCTTCCTTGCATGTTCAGTAATCTATTCAGCAGATTGATTGCATAGTTGTGGGAAACAGCGCAGTTGACCGGATTACTCAACATGATGTCCCCTTTGTAATGGAACAGGTATTGTTCTGCGGGATTACTCTCGTCCGGAGTGTACTGGGGGTGAACAAACAGGCATGAATCTGCCGGATTCAGTTGTTCTGTTGCCAGGTACTGCTGATAGATGTCGGCCGCGTAATTGATCAATGTGTTCATTGTTTCAGGTTTTCCCAGCATAATTTCCAGAACACTGGTACGCTGTATGGGTGGGTACTGGGAAGGGCTGGCATTGGAATTTTCCCGTAAAGACACAGTTAGTCCCAATTCCTCTGCTTTTGCCTGCAATACATCGTATAACTCATCAAATCGGCCGTTATCCTTGTGCTGATGGTCGAGGTGCATGTGTATTGCATCCGGTTCCCGGGGGGTAAAACCGGAAATCAATTGGTTGATTTGATGATGGACCTGTTTGGCTTCGGCACTGTCCACTTTTGTCATGGATTCAGCTTCAACATGGGCGTAGTAGGCAAATAGCTGGGATTCAGATGGATAATACACTTGGCGTTCAATACCAAGCTTTGCCGCAAAGGATTCAGTTTCAGGGCTTTGTCCATGAAAGATTGGCTCTGATGCGAAACTGATACTGATCAGGGCAAAGGTACTTAGAAGGCCCAGGGCAAGAGATTTCATCTTGATATAATTCAACATATTAATGTTCCTTTTTGTTATCTATTTAATTATTTTTTCCAAGCTATTATATTTTTTGAGATTTTAAACTGACCTCCTGGTTAGTATTGCTAACAATCAATCCGTCAGTGGCAGTAACCGCTATAGGTATTGCCGGATCATAGTGTCCAAATCCTCAGCAGAAGATGGAATCCCGCGCCCGTGCATGGCGACAGCCATGTTGCATAACAGGAACAGGTTCAATGTGCCATTTTCCTGCAGTTGAGGGTGATCGAGGAGTTGTTCCAGTCCTCTTAATTGGGGTAACCCCTGTTTGTGCATCATGCCCGCAATGGCGCTGAAAAGGGTCATGTTCACTGCGCCATTTTCCTGCAGGTGAGGGTGATTGAAGAGTTGGTCCAGCTCCCTCAACTGGGGTAACCCCTGACTGTGCATCATGCCTGCAATAGCGCTGAAAAGAGGTATGTTTAATGCACCATTTTCCTGCAGGCGGGGGTGATTGAGGAGTGGCTCCAGCTCCCCCATGCGGGGTAACCCTTGATGGTGCATCATGCCTGCAATGGCGATGAAAAGGGGCATGTTTAATGCGCCATTTTCCTGCAGGCGAGGGTGTTTGACCAGTCGTTCCAACTCACGCAATCCAGGAAACCCGTGCCCATGCATCATGCCAGTAATGGCGTAGAATAGGGGCAGGTTATATGTGCCGTTTTCCTGCAGGCAGGGGTAATTAAGGAAGCGGTCCAGCGGACTCATTCGGGGCAACCCGTGATAGTTCCTCATGCCCGCAATGGCCCTGAAAAGGGGCAGGTTCAAGGTGCCATTTTCCTGCAGGCGAGGGTGATTGAGGAGTGCCTCCAGTTCCACCATTTGGGGTAGCCCACGACGTGGCATCAGTTCTGAAATGACTCTGAAAAGGCGCAGGTTCAATGCGCCATTTTCCTGCAGGCGGGGATGATTGAGGAGTTGCTCCAGCTGCCCCGTTCGAGGTAACCCGCGCCCGCCCATCATGCCTGCAATGGCTGTGAAAAGGGGTATGTTCACTGTGCCATTTTCCTGCAGGCGGGGATGATTGAGGAGTCGGTCCAGCTGCCCCATTGGGGGTAACCCACGCCTGTCCATCATGTCTGCAATGGCTGTGACAAGGGGCATGTTCAATGCGCCATTTTCCTGCAGCCGGGGGTGATTGAGGAAACGGCCCAGCTCACTTATTCGAGGTAACCCACGCTCGAACATCATTTTTCTAATGGTGCAGAAAAGTGACAGGTCCACTGCGCCATTTTCCTGCAGGCGGGGGTGATTGATGAATAGTTCCAGCGCCCTCATTTGGGGTAACCCTCGCCCTCGCATCATGCTTGCAATGATCATAAAAAGGGGTCGGTTCAATGCGCCGTTTTCCTGCAGGCAAGGGAGACTGAGGAGTTGGTTTACATGCGTCATCCGAAGAGAGCTGCGCCCGCTAGTCATGCTGGCCATGGCTCTCATAACGTCATGGTCCTGCAGGCTGGGGTGAGCGCCGGTTTGGCTCAACCAACTCATCAGGCCGGAGGGGAACCAGCGCCCGGGGCGGGCGGCAAATAACGAACGGGTGTTTGGATCTGGATAAGGGGTGTAGCGCTCGACGATAGGCCTTTGTTGGGCGCTCCTCTGGTTAAGAGTGGCTCTACATAGAGGACAGATATTTTCTTCCAGCCGCCAACGCCTCAGGCATTTTCTGTGAAACATGTGACGACAATCAGTCACCACGACTCTTTTTCCTGCAAACGGCGAAAGACAAACAGGGCAGTTGTCCAGCTCAGTTTGATAAGAAGTCGCTGGCTGGTTATTTTGGGCCGAGCCTGGTACTTGCATGTGCTTTATCTGACTTGAATCGGTTTGCGTTATCTTATTTGGTTCCCCGGGAGGCATTTTTCTGTGGCAACCAACGCTGAATGAATGCAATGCCAGTGTTAACCGGGTCCCGCTAATTTGTCGGCTGGTGTTCCAGATGTCAGGCCCCGAATACAATCAGGAGATCCATGCACCGTCTGTGGCCATGGATGGTCGCCAGGCTAAGAGCCGACATACCATCGTCAGTATGCTCATCGATCTGGATGCCCGGAGTGAACAGCATCGCTTCGATACACCTGAAGTGGCCGTGTGTTGCCGCCAGGTGGAGAGCCGTCCTGCCATTAACCTTTTTATTGACCTGGATACCGGGAGAGGCCAGTAACGCTTTGAGAGATCCTGTATTGCCGTGTTTAGCAGCGATCTGGAGAGCGGTCCAGCCCTTGTTGGTTTTCATATTGACCCGGATGTCTGGATTGGCCAGTAGTGTCTCGACGGACTTTGTATTATCGTATTTTGCAGCGATGTGGAGAGCGGTCAAGCCCTTGTAACTCCGCTTATTGACCCGGGAGCCGGGAGTGGCCAGCAACACCTTGAGGGACTCTGCACAGTTATTTATGGCCGCTAAGTGGATAGCCGTAAAACCATAAATATCCTGCCTGCTGACCTTGTCGCGTTGAACATGGGGCAGTAACAAATCGATGGCGTCTGGACAGTCGCTTAAGGCAGCGAAATGGAGAACTGTCCAGTTTATATTATCGGCGATATTGCTATCTGCTCCTGCGTCGAGCAGCAATTTCAGATGCTCGGATTTGCCCCATAATGCTGCGATCATCTGGGGCGTGACGCCATCGTAATTACTGGCATTGGTATTTACTTCGCTGTTAGCAAGCAGCTCTTTCAGGCATCCTGTGTCGTTTTCTTTTTTGCTGGTATACGGTTTGAGCATCCGGTAGCCAAAGAAGGCTTCATTGATATTTAAGCCCCTGGCAACGTATTGTTGACGGACCTCGGTGATGCCGATTTTGGTGGCAATATGCAGGGGCGTTTCGCAGAACTTATTGGTGGCATTGACACTTGCTCCATGGGTAACCAACCATTTCAGGCACTGGACGTTGCCATTCTCAGCCGCAATGTGCAGGGGCGTCCGACCCTCCTGATCAGCGGCTTTGACATCGGCCTGGTGGTTGATCAGTGCCTGGGCGCAATCGATATGGCCGGAATCAATGGCGATAGCTAACGGGTATACAGCCCAATCGGTGACCGCCGAGAGGTAAATCTGTGCTGCCAGACTGGCATCAAGGGCCAGAAGCTTGTTCAGTGTTGTCAGATCCCCGGTACGACAGACATGAAGCACCAGGGATTCACAATAAAATGAATCATTTTCCAGGATGCGGCTCCCGTTCACACGAACCAGCGGCAGTGCCGGTTGTTTGCAATCACAGCATTGGCGTTGATCGAGGCTTTTTCCCTTTTGCAGGTCACCGTCAAGCCATTCGGTGATGCATCCCAGGTGGAAAAAATGAGGTTTTGGTTGGCAGGAAGTTCGGACCGGTGTTTTGTGCCAGGCAGATTGCCCTGTGGTGACTTCGTTGCTACCAAGGCAGATAGAACAGGTAAATGAGGGATTTGTGTTGCTGCTGACGCTATTCATTTCTTTGGGCTGTTTTGATGCAGATAATGACTAGGACTGAAAACAGCAGGAAAAATTCCATAAAACAGCATTATGAACAAGGTGTTTCTGGATAAGCGTTTATAGTCGTATAAAAACAGCCACGGTAATTCAGAGCACGCTGAATAGATGGCGAACCTCTTCAATTCTGGCAAACCGTTTGACGCCGTGTTGGCGACTGTCAAAACGGATGGAGAAATTACGGTCATTAACCTCAATCACTTCTCCGCGACCAAAGATGGCATGATCAATAATGGCCTTGAGCTGCCATGGCGCGTCGGAGGGTATACTGGCTCCTGTGTTGGCAGAGCCCGTGGATTCGTCGTTTATCGCAATGTCGGGCACTGCTTTCAGTCGTTCGGCCAGTGTCGCCCGGGCTGAGCAGACGTAACGTCTTGATACTGGCGTAAGACCAATTTTATTGATGGCTTCAGCCAGGTCGTCATCGGCATCTTCATGGAGCAGGTTGCCCAGGGATAAGACATGGGGCAGGTTCATTTCCAGTAAAAAGGGGCTGATGCTGTCCTGGCGATCTTTTCCGGCCAGGGGTTGGTCATTAGCCGACCATAAACGCTTTGGGGAATCTTTTCTGGCGTCTTTTTTGGCGTCTTTTTTGGAAAAGCAGGTAAGCTCGCCCTGCGCGGTAAACAGGTGTAATTGCTGTCTGGCGCGGGTCATGGCGACATAGAGCAGGCGACGCTCAGACTCAATAGCATTACTGGTCCTGGCCGACAGGTTAGCCATTTCATCTTCCCTGAGGAACGGCCAGTATTGGCGGGTCAGTCCGGGGATTAACACAACCGGCCATTCCAACCCCTTGGAGCGATGGCAGGAGCTGAGCTTGATGCCGTGGTTCGATTGTTGTCTCTGATCTTTCTGTTGCTTCTGCTTCTCGATTAATTCAGCAATGTGCAGGCAACAGTGGGCGGTGTCTTCGTTCAGCTGTTTGAGGAAACGATGAAAACCTTTGATTGCCAGAATCTGTTCATCCGTTCTCTGTTCATTGAGGCTCATGGATTTGAGGCTGTCGTATATTTCGGATTGTTGAATATACCGGGCGATCAGCGTATGGGCCTTGTGTTTGTTGCCATTGTGCTCCAGCCATGAGAACAGTTCTGCCCTTTGTGTCAGTTTTCGCACCTGAAAGTCACTGATGTCTTTGATGTTGGCTGCCAGCTTGCCCAGGGTTTTACCCAATTGGTGGCTCTGGTCCTTCAGCTGCTGGCAAAGCCAGTCAATATACTGTTGTTTAAGGCCGATATGGGGCAGGGTCAGAAGTCTGGCCAACTTATGGGAACGAACCTCTGGCAGTAGCCCGGCAAAGCCACCACTGGCCAGGGTCATGGCATCGATCAGTGAGGCAATTTCCGGCCTTTGAAACAGCGAGGGGCCGTCACTGCTGTAGGGAAGGCCTATTTCCAGCAGGTTCAGCTCAATGGGCACGGCCTGGGCCCAGACCCGCACCAGAATGGCAATATCTTCCGGTGGTGTTCCGGATGCCAGATATTCGGTCAGCGCCTCAACCACAAAACGACTGTCGTCTGCACCCGGTTGGCTGATGCGAATCAGGGAGGGCGCGTTGTCCGGATGGGCAATGCAGAGCACATTTTTGCGGGACCGGTTCTGGCTGATTAAATGGCTGGCAGCCAGGGCAATACTGTGACCATAACGGAAGGTATGGGGCATGGTGAGTTCTTTAACGTCACCGGTAGTGCCATAGTCCTGCTGGAAATGGTTCAGAATGTTGTCGATATTGGCACCGGCGAATTCGTAGATCGTCTGGTCGGGATCGCCAACGGCAATCATTCGGGCGCGCTGTCCGGCAATCAGCCGGGTAAACTGATGCTGAAGGGTTGAGGTATCCTGGTATTCATCAACGATAATAAAGTCCATTTTATCAGCCACTTTAGGCACCAGTTCCGGATGTGCCCGGATCAGAGTCACCGGGTCGTACAGCATATCGGTGAAGGTGATTGATCGTTGTTGATGGCGCCACTGCTCAAACTGATGAAACAGTTTGATGAAAAAGCGATACTCATCGGTATAACCGGATTGCTCAAACCATAGCTCAGGGCTGGTTAAATGGGCTTTGACCGATTCAATAAAGCTGATGGCTGCTTCGATCAGACGGGCGGCATCCGAGCGCATCCGGTCCTTAATGGTTTCCGGTGCCAGTTTCAGGATCAGTGTCCTGACCTGTAGCTCAACGACTTTCTCCGATAACGGTTGTTTGTTGTAGGGGGTTCTGATTTGCCAGCCTTCCAGAGTTCTCAGCAGTTTCAGACCTGTGGCGTGGTAGGTTCTGATTTCCGGAAGCTGCCGCTGGTTTTCCGGCATGTCTGCCAACGAACCACTGGCCAGGGTGCGAAGCTTTCTGGAAAAGTCGATCTGGGCCGCTTTATTAAACATCATCACCATCAATCGACGCGGGTCAGTCTCTTTGCACAGCAGGTTGCTGACCAGTTGTGCCAGGGTTGAGGTTTTGCCCGAGCCAGCCACGGCAATACAGAGGGCATGGTCTTTATCGTGGTCGGCAACTGCTTGCTGGTGGGGCGTCAGTTTCATTCAGTCAGGTGCTGTTGATAGCGTTTGGAAAGTGCAAGGCTAGCAAAATTTGCGCGACTTCCATAGATAGCGCATGCGTCATCTTCCGAAGCCGGGGTACGGAAATTTCGGTGGAGATAAAGCGACAATGACGGAATAATGAGGCCATCAACACCAAGGATCACCGTGTAATGGCTTCACTTTATTTCTATTTTTCTTCCATGGATTCGGGCAAGAGTACCTATCTTCTGCAGTCAGCTCATAATTATGAGAGTGCCGGTAAACGGGTGTTGTTGCTGGCTCCGGTGATTGATGATCGTTTTGGTGTCGGCAGAATCACCTCAAGGATTGGCCTGCAAAGTGAAGCGGTGGCCATTTCCCAGAGTGATGACCTGAAGCAGCAAATCGCCAGAGAGCACAGTGAAGACTATATCGCCTGTGTTATGGTCGATGAAGCACAGTTCCTGACCCCGGAGCAGGTGTGGCAACTGTCGGATGTGGTGGATGTGCTGGGTATTCCGGTACTTTGCTTTGGCCTGCGCACCGATGCTTTTGGTAAGGCGTTTGCCGGCAGTGAAGTGTTGCTCAGTATTGCTGATGAACTTACCGAGCTGAAAAGCATCTGCAAGTGCTGTGAGAAAAAGGCCAATATGCAGCTGCGTCTTGACGGTGATGGTAAGCCGGTAAAAAGCGGCAGCCAGGTGCAGATAGGGGGCAATGACCGCTATCTTTCTGTTTGTCGAAAGCACTATAAGTCGATGATGGGGCTTGGGAGCTAAGGAAATAACTTCCCTATTTTCATTGCCTGACTCCGTTCGGACTGAGCTTGTCGAAGTTCGGTGGCACGACCCTTCGACAAGCTCAGGGTGAACGGAAATAAAAGACAATTCCTAAGCGCTTCCCGTTGCCCGCCTTCCGCATAAGCATAAGCAGGCTGTCTTTTTCGGGCGGCAGGCAGCTTATTGACCATTCCTAACTCATCCAGCGCTGAACCCCTAGGGCGGTCATCACCAGTTCTACCGACAGTGCGGCCAGTATCATGCCCATTACCCGGATGATAATGGCCGAGCCATTGTGGCCAATCACCCGAAAGATCCGGTCGGCAAACAGCATCAGGCCACAGGTGACCAGAAGCACCAGCGTCATGGCACCGGCGGTCATGGCCTGCTGGCTGAAGGTTTTGACGTGATTGTCGGTCAGTACAATCACCGCCATAATGGCCCCGGGGCTGGCAATGGAAGGGACCGCCAGAGGGAATACGGCCAGTTGATGACCGGGTTCCCTGGATCCGGAACTGTCTTCAGGGTCAGAAAAAATCATCTGCAAGCCGAACAGGAACAGGATGATTCCGCCTGCCAGCTGCAGGGAGATCAGCTGAATGTTCATCGCCTTTAGAATAATCTGACCAAGAACCAGTGCCGAAAGGAGAATAACAAAGGCGTAAATGGTCGCTTTCAGGGCGACTCGGCGTTTTTGCGTTTCTGACAATCGTGCCGTCAGTCCAGTGAACAGTGCCAGAGTGCCGACCGGGTCAATGGTGGACCAGAGCATGATAAAGTCTTTGAAGAAAAGCTCCATAATAGTACCTGCCCAGTTGGTTATGGGTGTTATAGGATGAAGCCGGGCAGCCATTCCTGGGAATAGCGGTCAAACTGCGCAAATACCTGACGACATCTGTTCGTTATTTCATGGTTCCTGTACACATCCAAAATCTGGAAAAATGGCAACCATGACTGAATAAAAATATTCCTTCTTCTTCAATTAAATAAGACAAACGTCAATTGTCCAGTGATTAGGTACACAGCAGGAAAAAAAGTGACCAGTACCTATGTTTTGGCTATCGCTAACTATATATAATTTATTCTTATTTTTTTATTCGAAAAAACAATATAACAGAGCCTGAGTTAATTTCTAAGGCTGGATGTCGTTGCATGGAACTGTCACTTCTGCACGTTGTTGCTGCCATGGGGGTTGTTGGCCTGGGGGCTATTGTCCAGGGAACCATCGGCTTTGGCATGGCGGTTGTTGCCGCACCTTTTCTCTATCACATAGATCCTGCCCTGATACCGGGACCGCTGATTTTTTCCGTGCAGTATTTCAGGTATAACCGCTATTCTGTCTGCCGTTTGAAGGTATCCGGAGGTGAGACCGGGAGAGTGAGAAAGTTGACAGAAATCACTATTTTGGATAGTTTGTCACGCCATGCGCTGATTTGACCTTGGCTTGCGAGCGCATTACAAATTCCGCTAAAAGAAGGGTTTCAATTAAGAATTCCTTATGAAACCACTCTGTTAGCATCAGGGTGGTTTTTTTATGCATATGATTGAATTGAATAACCTGACCAAGGTGTTTGCCGCCGGGGGTACCGAGGTCAAGGCCATTGACGGAGTAAATCTGTCGGTGCCTGAAGGTGCCATCTACGGTGTGATTGGCTCCAGTGGCGCAGGGAAAAGCACGCTGATTCGTTGCGTCAACTTACTGGAGAAACCAACTTCCGGCCAGGTGCTGGTGGATGGTCAGGACCTGACTCTGCTACCAGAGAAATTATTGCGTCAGGCCCGTCACAACATTGGAATGATTTTTCAGCATTTCAATCTGCTGTCCAGCCGCACTGTGTATGATAATGTCGCTCTTCCCCTGGAGTTGGCCGGTGCCAGCAAATCAGAAATAGAACAGGCCGTTCTGCCCCTGCTGGAACTGACCGGGCTGGACTCGAAAAGAAACAGTTATCCTGCCCAGCTGTCCGGCGGTCAGAAACAGCGGGTGGCCATTGCCCGGGCCCTGGCCAGTAAGCCGAAAGTGCTGTTGTGCGATGAAGCCACGTCCGCACTGGACCCGCAGACTACCCGGTCAATTCTTGCCCTGCTGAAAGACATCAACCGTCAGCTTAAAATTACCATTCTGATCATTACCCATGAGATGGATGTGGTGAAAACCATCTGTGATCGAGTGGCCATTATGAGCTTTGGCAAGATCATTGAAGAGAATGAGGTAGAGCAGTTCTTTCTTAACCCCCGGACGGATCTGGCCAAAGAGTTTGTGCGCAGTGCGATTCATGAAAAGCCGGTGGCAGAAATTGAAGCCCGGTTCCAGTCTGAGCCCTGTGAAGGTGCCAGGCCGGTGGTGCGCATTACCTTTGTCGGGCAGGGGGTTGTCCAGCCGTTGATTACCAGGGCGGCAAGACAGTTCAACACGGACTTTAATATCCTGCAGGCAGATATTGAAACGGTCAATGAAAAAGCCATGGGCTTTTTGATGGTGGAAATTATGGGTGAGCCGGAAGGCATTGAGCAGTCGCTGCAGTTTTTGCAGGGCTTGCATAACTCACCAGACAATACGGTCCAGGTAGAGGTGATTGGTTATGTCAGCTGATGCATGGTCACTGTTGTTCAAGGCGCTCTGGGAAACCCTCTATATGGTGGCCTTTTCCGGAGGCATCAGCTTTCTGCTCGGTATCCCGCTGGGAGTGCTGCTCTACGTGACCCGGGAAGGGCGTATTCTGGAAAACCGCATTGCCAACCTGGTTCTGGGCGGTATGGTCAACGCCGGGCGTTCCATTCCTTTTATTATTCTGATGGTGGCTATCATCCCGTTGACGCGACTGTTGACCGGTACTTCCATTGGTACCACCGCCGCGATTGTGCCACTGACCGTGGCGGCGATCCCGTTTGTTGCCCGCATTGCCGAAGGTGCCTTGAATGAAGTGCCTTCCGGATTGGTGGAGGCCGCCCAGTCCATGGGGGCCAGCCCGTTGCAGATTGTTACCCGGGTGTTGCTGCCGGAGGCCAGGCCCGGGCTGATTAATGGCATGACCATTACGCTGGTAACACTGGTGAGCTACTCGGCCATGGCCGGTGCCATTGGTGGCGGCGGTCTTGGTGACCTGGGCATCCGTTATGGCTACCAGCGGTTTGATGGAGTCATCATGCTGGCCACGGTGGTGGTGTTGATTGCCCTGGTGCAATTGCTGCAGATGGTGGGTGATCGCCTGCAGCACTATTATGATCGCAGTCACTAATAATTATTTGTAAGGTGGGAATCCATCAACGTCACTAATGTTGATGGCATGTTGTTAAAGTCCGGGAGTAATCAATGACTTTTAATATTCTAAAAACAGTAAAAATCCTGGCCAGTTCGGCGGTATTAGCGTCAGCAGCATTGCTGGCAGGCTGTGGTCAGTCGGATGATCCAGAAGGCCCGCTGAAGGTGGGGGTGATGGCGGGGCCTGAGGCCGATGTGATGAAAGTGGCGGTAGACATCGCCAGACAGGACCATAATGTGGCTGTGGAGCTGGTGGAGTTCTCTGATTATGTGTCGCCAAACGTAGCGCTGTCGGACGGCAGTATTGATGCCAATGCATTCCAGCATCGCCCTTACCTGGACAGTATGGTGCGTGACCGGGGCTTTAAGCTGGTTGCCGTTGGTAACACCTTTGTTTATCCCATTGCCGCTTACTCAAAGACGTTGAAAGACATCAGTGAGTTGCAGGATGGAGCCAAAATCGCTATTCCCAATGACCCAAGTAATGAAGGCCGTACACTGATTCTTCTGCATCAGCGTGGCTTTATTAAGCTGAACGATGTGAATAATCTGGAAGCAACACCGGCAGATATCATTGAAAATCCCCGTGACTTCCAGTTTATTGAACTGGATGCGGCTCAGCTGCCCCGCTCACTGGATGATGTGGATATGGCCTTTATCAACAACACCTATGCGGTACCGGCGGGTTACACCCCAACCCGTGATGCCCTGCTGGTGGAAGATAAGGACTCTCCCTATGTGAACATCATCGTCACCCGTGAAGATAATCAGGCAGACCCGCGTGTACTGGCCCTGGTTAAGTCGTATCAGACGGATGCGGTGGAAACCAGGGCTGCGGAGCTGTTTAAAGGGAGTTCTGTGGCTGGCTGGAAGTAAATGTTCTACATGCTGGAAGCGGTTTGCTTCCGGCATTATTTATGCTTTATGGCCTTGAGGCCGTTAATCATCGTTACCCCTTCGTGTAAAGTGACCATCATCTGCCTCTTCTGGGATACTGATACCACTGGCCGGTTGGTTTGCGTTTGCGTTTGCTTAAGACGCTCAAGGTTCTTTATGACTTGTTGAGAAAGATGGTTGACCTTTAGAATCGTTATTTCACTTTCACTTTCACTTTCACTTTCACTTTCACTTTCTTCTCTTGTTTCTTTTTCTATAGAATGGCTTTGTGCAGTTTGGCTGCCAGTGTTGTCACAAGTGACCTCATCCGTATCATCAACAGTTGATTCGTCGCTGTCGTAATCAGTTGATTCGTCGCTATCATAAACAGTTGATTGGTCGCTGTCGCAAACAGCTGAGTCGTCGGTATTACTGCATGATGGCACATAATCTTTGGCATTTATCTCTAAGAAGGTACTGTGGTTTTCTCGCAACTGCTCATTTCTGACGGGTAAAACCTCAGTTTCTGTCGTCAGTTTATTGATTTTACTGGGCTGTAGAGGATCGCATGTAGAATTTGTCAGTCTTTTTTGAGGCGTTACGTTTTCTCTACACGAAGAAGCATCCACCAAAGGTTCTTTATTGTTCTGGCTGGTTGGCTGTTCAATTCCGGCATCATGCTCAGCATCGGGCTGTGCTGAGGTTCTCTCCAAATCTGATGGTTTTTGTGTATCGGCCTTTTTCTGTTGATTATCTGGCAAACACTGATGATTGTTACCGGAACCTGAAAGCGTAATGTTTACGGCTGAGGGGGAGGCGTCGTTTTTTTCTTCAACTCTCAATTTTTTGCGCGGCCGTGGTATGAGTATTTCAGGAATTGGTTTTCGTTTATGTCTTTCAGGTCGACATTTTACAACGGCAAAATCTCTCCATTTGAACAGATCTTTTCTATGAAAGTCCGGAGACATTGCATTTGATAACTCAACCCAAAGCGCCAAAAGGTAATAGCCATTGCGATCAGCTGAAATATTTGGTCCGTCTTTCATTCCCAGGGAAATATCTCGTAGAAACTTGAAGTGATCTCCGTCACTGTTCCTTTTTAAAAAATCCAGGAGTTTTTCTTTCTTTGGCCTGAATTTCCAGGCGCTTTCCTCAATGAAATCGTGATACTTAAACGCTTTTCCAATCATTTCATAGGCAGCTTCCACCCTGGTATTATCAGACTGACATATTTTCCTCAGAATGGGAGGAGTGAAAAATTTTTTGACCAGCCTGGGGGTTCTCTGATCCACGGTATTTTTTGTTAAACCAGTAAAACAGAAACGCTTGCCATCAAGAATGTAAATGGTTTGGTCATCATCTTCACACGGAGGAATTTTTTTGGAGCCAAAGTGGACATCAACATCCCGAAAGCCAAAGCTCCTGGCCTTTTTCAGTACGTCCTCAGCACTGGAGGTAGTCTTGGTAACAAAGTCCTCAAAAGTTCTGGGTTTGGAATATGTGTGATCAGTAGCAAATGCTTTGTCAGCACTCAGATCCATAATTTTATTCTCTTTAAATAGTCCGGAAAATCTAGCTCTCGACTTTGTGGTTGACAAGGAATCAGAAATGGTTGGAAAGTGGTTTCGCAGTGTGCAGGTTAATTCAGGCAATAGCAGAAGGATTAACCTTCTACCAGGTGGGTAAATGCTGCTAAAGCTTCCGGATCTCCACGTTTGATTTTATTCGCAATGACATAATGGAAAAAGTAATGGAAGTGTTCGTGATCCTGGGCCGCAAACAGGCATTCATCGCCCGGTAGTACCGGTGTGTTTTCGACCTTTTTATCATCGGCTACCATGGCCATGACCCGGCCATCGTTGTATAAACGCCAGCTGGTTACATGAACCAGTACAATCGTTTTAAACTGGTCTTCGGTCAGAATGGCATGGGTGCCGATGGTGTCGGGGATTTCCTGAATAATGACAGCTTCATCAGACTCTATGGGTGGGTAGTAATTGGCCGCGTTTTCCAGTTCCGCAACCTTGTGATCCGGTACGTCAAAAAATGCATGGTCGTGTATCTTGTCAAAGTAACCTTCCCAGTGGCCATTTAATGGGTCATTGAGCTCACGGGCAGGTACCACCTTATTCAGCCAGGGAATGAGGGCATCAACCGTGCCGTCTTTCATCATTGCCCAGCAGAGAATTTTCATGCTGAACAGCTTGCCCGGATTGGCATCATTGCTGTAGAGCATTTCCATACCGTCCAGTTCAGGAGCAATGCGCACAATCTGATGAAGGTTAACCTCGTCCAGAGGCTTGCGGGTGAACATATCGATGACATTGCCACTGTTATCATCGGGCTGAGTTTTATCTTCAGGTTCTTTGGCCATGAACAATCCCGGGTAAAGCTGAGTCTGGTAAAAATGAAGGAGTTCATAGCCCATATCGGCATGGTCGTATCATCCTGCACTATTGGTTGCAGTGGGGGAGCACAAACAGGAAGGTATGAATCCTGACGCTGATTAACAGACGCTTTGCACCACAAAGGCACAAAGAAGACTGGTAAGAGCAAAGATCAAACAAAAAAAATGCTTTTACTTTGTGTCTTTGTGGTTAAAACAAAAATATTACCGCAGGAGTATTAAGGCACTGGCCAGGTTTCTGGCTGCCCGGATCAGGTTCTCCTCACCTTTGGCCAGGGCCTCGGACAGTGGGACTGCACCGTGAACAATCGGGAACAACGCATCAATGCCACAGTCGTAGACCGCGTCAACATCGGAACCCACAGAGCCAGCCAGAGCAATCACCGGAAGATTGAACTGTTTGGCAATCCGGGCAACCCCCACGGGTGTTTTTCCCTGCGCGGTTTGTCCATCAATCCGGCCCTCTCCGGTAATCACCAGATCAGCGCCGATCAGTTTTTCTGCCAGGCCGACGGCATCCATGACGATGTCAATACCCGGTTTCAGTTCAGCATCCAGAAACGCCAGCAGGGCAGCACCCATGCCTCCGGCAGCGCCTGCTCCCGGCTGTTGCCCAACATCTTTGCCAAGGTCCCGTTGCAGAACGCTGGCATAGTGTGTCAATGCCTGGTCCAGTTGTTCGACCATCTCAGGAGTCGCCCCTTTCTGGGGACCAAACACTGCTGAGGCACCATTGGCTCCGGTAAGTGGATTGTCCACATCGCAGGCCGCAATAAACTCGATGGTCTGGAGTCGTCTATCCATCGCACCGGTATCAATGCGACACAGACGTGACAGCGCTGCACCACCCCGGGGCAGCTCCCGGCCATCAGCATCCAGCAGTTTTACCCCCAGTGCCTGCATCATACCTGAGCCACCGTCGTTAGTGGCACTGCCGCCAATACCGACGATGATGCGTTTAATGCCCTGGTCCAGGGCGCTGAGAATCAACTCTCCGGTCCCCCGGGTGGTACTGAGCATCGGGTTGCGTTGATCCCTGGGTACCAGCTCAATACCTGAAGCCCCGGCCATTTCAATGACAGCGGTTTCAGCATCACCCAGCAGGCCGAAGCAGGCCTGAACGGTCTCTCCCATTGGGCCGGTTACCGCAACATCCACCAGTGTGCCACCGGTAGCGTCCACCAGTGACTGCAGCGTACCTTCGCCACCGTCGGCAACCGGAACCTTGATGCACTCGGCATCCGGCAGGACCTGCTGCAAACCGGTTGCAATGGCCTGTGCTACTTTGGCTGCGGTAAGACACTCCTTAAAGGAATCGGGTGCAATAACAATTTTCATGGTCTGTTCCCCCAGTATTGAAGAGTGCCGTAAATCAGTGTGGCGGCCCCGGAAAAGCAGCAAAAACAGTGCCTGTCCACTTAGTTAGAAAATATGATTTCATTTGGTTAACTACTTATTCAGGGGGATAATCATAGTCCGTTGGACGATCTGTTGAGTTACAGGTTCCGTAGAGAAGTTTTTATAGAAATAATCGGTTAAACGCAACGCCATTCAGCCTGTCTGCCTGAGGCTGTCTTCTAAATAAGGTTTTCTAGCCAGATATATGGAGTGCTCCATGACAGAATTGAAACTGGACTCATTTGCCGAGGGCTTGCATGTTGCTGTCATCGGAGCCTCCGGTGCCATCGGCAAAGCCATGGTCCATTGGCTGGAGCAGGTACCAACAGTCACCAGAATTTATGCCTTTTCACGCAGTGAACCTGAGTTTGGCCAGGTGAATAAAACCGTTTTTCACCCCATGGATCTTCTGGATGAAAACAGCATTGCCAAGGGTGCGGAGCAAATTTCGGAGCCGTTGGACCTGGTGTTAGTCACCACCGGTATCCTCCATGAGGGGGAAGGCCTGAAGCCGGAAAAATCCATCAAGGATTTCCAGCCCGATCACTTTGCCAGAATCTTCGCCGTCAATACCACCGGACCCGCCATGGTTGCCAAATATTTTCTTCCCAAGCTGGCCAGAAACCGTAAGAATGTGTTTGCCGTGTTATCCGGCAGAGTGGGCAGCATTTCTGATAATCAATTAGGCGGCTGGTATGCCTACCGGGCATCAAAGGCAGCGCTGAATATGATTATCAAGAGCCTGGCCATCGAAATTGCCAGAAAAAACAAAGCATCGATTATTGCTGCATTGCATCCGGGCACAGTGGATAGTCATTTGTCCATGCCGTTTCAGTCCGGCGTGCCTGAGGGTAAACTCTTTTCAGCGGACTACTCGGCAGAACGGCTTTTGCATGTGATTGATCAGTTGACACCAGGGGGCAGTGGTCACATGTTTGCCTGGGATGGCGAAAAGCTGCCTTTTTGATGGTGCAAAACCTAAGGAGACAAGATGGTTATTATTCACTGGTTTCGTCAGGATCTCAGGTTGTCTGATAACCCCTCTCTGTTCGAGGCGGCTGGCAATGGCCAGGTGCTTCCGGTATTTATTCTGGATGATCACTCTGCCGGTCAATGGGCTCCCGGCAGGGCCAGCCGCTGGTGGCTGCACCACTCACTGGCAGCATTAAACGACGCTCTGAAAGGCCGACTGCTGGTGCTTCAGGGCGACGCGGCAAAAGTGCTTCCGGAGGTGGCGGCGGAATATAAGGTGGATGCCGTTTATTGGAATCGCTGCTATGAGCCCTGGCGGATCCAGCGGGATCAGCAAATAAAGAAAGCCCTGCGAAATGACGGGCTGGAAGTCAAAAGCTTCAATGGTTCCCTGCTCTGGGAACCATGGACCGTGCTGAAAAAGGATCGAACGCCCTACCGGGTATTTACGCCTTACTATCGCAAAGGGTGCCTGGTAGCTGAACCGCCCAGGGAGCCATTGCCGGTACCGAAAAAAATCCGGTGTGTTGATACCACCTCGAAAAGCGACATCAATGACCTTGAGCTATTGCCAGCCGGAGGTTTTGTCCCCGCCCATAATCCTGAGTCTGCCGGTGAGGCAAAACAGGTGCGCTGGGACCATAATCTGTATGCCTACTGGTGTGAGCAGGGCAGAGGGGTTGGTGAGACAGCGGCAAAAAACAAACTCCAGGATTTTCTGGGCGAGGGGCTGAATGGGTATAAAGTAGGGCGTGATTTCCCTGCCAGGCGCAGCATTTCACAACTGTCTGCCCATCTTCATTTTGGTGAGGTATCCCCCAATCAGGTCTGGTACGCGTCGGCGGCTGCTGCAACCGACAGTAATGTGGAGACGGACCTTGACTGTTTTCACTCAGAACTGGGCTGGCGTGAGTTTTCTTACTATTTGCTGTACCACTTCCCAACACTGCCGGAGCAAAATTTCCAGCCAAAGTTTGACGGCTTTCCCTGGCAGGATGATCCCGAAAAACTCAGGCGGTGGCAGAAGGGACTGACCGGTATCCCCATTGTCGATGCCGGGATGCGCGAACTTCGGCAAACCGGGTTTATGCACAACCGGGTGAGAATGATCGTCGGCTCATTTCTGGTCAAAAATCTGCTACAGCCTTGGCGGCATGGGGAAGCCTGGTTCTGGGACTGCCTGGTGGACGCTGATCTGTCCAGCAACTCGGCAAGCTGGCAATGGGTGGCGGGTTCAGGTGCGGATGCGGCACCCTATTTCCGGGTTTTTAATCCGGTTACCCAGGGGCAGAAGTTTGATCCTGATGGCGAGTATATACGTCGATATGTACCTGAGCTTTCCGGGGTACCGAATAAGTATCTGTTTGCGCCCTGGGAAGCCGACGACAATGTCCTTTATCAGTCAGGTGTTATCCTGGGGGAAAATTACCCATCGCCTGTGGTTGATTTGAAAAAGTCCCGGGCTAAAGCGTTAGAGGCGTGGCAGGCCATTCGCACTCAATAAGCTGGCCTTGATATAGAAGCATCTTCATTTTGAATAGCTTCTAACTCGTATGAACGCGTTTGTGTCTTTCCAGATTTGCCTTTCTGATAAATCCTTTATTGCAAATCTCACATTCATACGGCCTCTCCCCTGTATGAGTGCGTTTGTGTCTTGTCAAACATCCCTTTCTGATAAATCCTTTATTGCATATCTCACATTTATGCGGCTTCTCCCCTGTATGAGTGAGTTTGTGTCTTGTCAAACATCCCTTTCTGATAAATCCTTTTTTGCAAATCTCACATTCATGCGGCTTCTCCCCTGTATGAGTGAGTTTGTGCATTTCCAGATTACTCTTCTGGATAAAGCGTTTATCGCAATTCTTACATTCAAACGGTCTCTCTCCCGTATGAATGCGTCGATGTCTTTTCAGAACAGACTGATAATAAAATCTGCTATCACAACCCTCAAACTCACATTTCAATGGTCTGTGACCCAGATGAGTGAGTTGGTGTCTTTTCAGATGCTCATTGCGGGTAAATGTTTTACCGCAACCATCGAACAAACATCGATGAGTCTTGCGCTTTTTTGATGGCAGGGCTGCTTTACTGGACTGCAGGAACTGCTGTTCATTAGTTTGTGAGTTTTGACCGTAAAACCCAGTCGGGTGATAAAATCCGACACGTTGACTTGCCTGACCTGGCCCTGAAGGCTGTTGACCCTGTCCGCCAGCAACCTGGTTTTCAGGGGTGGTTAATTTGCACATTCTCTCCCTGAGGTCTTGAGCCACAGACCTTTCCTCCCCATGCTTTGGTTTTATGCCCAAGCCAAGAGGCTGGCCTTGAACTCTTACCTCTCTGTGAGAGGACGTTGTGCCCGATACTGGTTGCTCAGAACTGGCCCTGGTCAATAAATATGAGGCTATGGCCTCAATTTTTGCACCTGAAGCATTTAAATGTGCTGAATTCATGTGTTTATCATTTGTATGATAATCCTCCCGGGAGGCCGATCAATTTACTGTCGAGTAGGGTAGTCTATTCTCGGTCAGCAACCCGGCTTTGACATATTTGTAGGTTTATGGTTCCCGTTCCCAATCGTTCATTTGATTATATTCAGATACCTGTTAGTTACAGATTATCAACGGTGTTAAATAAGTTTCTTAATTGTGCATCAAGTTCATTAAAGTGACCAATGTCCGCCTTTGGCGCTTTTCCATCGGGTTCTGGTACATATTTGAGATTGCAAATTTCCCTGAAGTAAGGGGCATCAAATTCAAAACGACTTTCCAGTTGATGACCGCAGAGTTGCCATTTGTCCTTGTCAGCAGATTTGGTAGCAATCATCTGGTTAATTTTATATCGTATAAGCTTAATGGGTTTAATTGAGTCATGAAGCTTATATTTTTCAGGACGAGTAGTATGGATCAATGATTCAAGCGGTTGCTTAAATTCTTTTATAATTTTGATAAACCCAGCATTGTTTGGTTGAGAATCTGGCGGAATATCAAAGAATTTATCACTAAAACCTAAATCCAGAGTTTTGTTAACTTCCTTTAAAATGATAATATCCTTGTCAATGTTTTTCCTTTTGATTTTTGTAGGATTAACCTTAAGATTGCTGGAAATAATATTTTTGGCAATAAATATATAGTAGGCCTTTTGTTTTAACTCTTCTAAAAGATTCAAGTAAAGCTCCAGGCAGTTTGTAAATGAGGTGTGCAAATTCTCAAGCACATCATCTTCTAGCTTTTCAGTTGAAACCGTATCAGTTGAAACCGTGCGTGAATCCAGGGTTTTGTTGGGAGCTTGACTCTGTTCGGAGTTGTCTGATCTACAGGACAGGTAATTAAAGGCAGACGAAATAGCCTTTACGACCCTGCCGAAGCAATAGCCGATCAGTTTAAACGGAGCTTTAATCGCCTCAATCAATATATTACCGGCGGAAGCTGCAATTTCAGAAATACTTTTCATAGTTTGTTTTCCCTAAGTTATTTTCCATTGTCAAAGACTGAAATTTCAATAAATTTCATGCAATGCACCGATAGAGATGCAATAGTTATTCTTTTTGGACATCGTTCTGATAAGAAAGTTCCATGCAAGTTGATTCATCAGAGATTATCAATGGTGTCAAATAAGTCGCTTAATCGCGCTTCGAGATAGATAAATTGACCGCTGTCCGCCTCTGGAGCTCTCTCACCGGGTTCTGGTACATATTTGAGAGCACAAAGTTCCCTGATGTAAGGCTCATCGAAGGCAAATTGCTCCTTCAGTCTTTCTCCACAGCGTTGCCATTTATCCTTGTCGGCACAGGTTGTTTTCCCTTGGCTATTTTTCATATGGTTAGATACTTAAGTGGGTATCTGATGCAATAACTATCTATATAGCTTCATATTTTGAATCAGGGAACTTTTGGATAACTTTTCGACTCATAATATAAGATAAATGAATAACTAAAATAATTAACAAGTAAGGATAAACTGATGCTTCCAACCATAAAAGTAAATGTAACCGTAGAAATTGCGTATCCTTCAGCCTCTGGTTTGAAAAATGGATTGAAACTGAATCAACCCGATCACACGGGTTATTTCCCGGGACGTGGAAAAACCAGCGTTGGCAGCTGGGGTAAAAAACTGCCAGTTATGGGAAAGTGTCCCTCTTGTGATTATTCAGGGGGGGTTAAACTTGCTGATCGAACCACGGCTGAAAAAAGAAATATGACCTCCCTGCTCACAAATGTGATGCAGCAGACAAGTCCAGGAAAAGAAACGATCAGTAATAAAGTGCTGCTGAAAAGGATATTGCTCGCAGGAGATCCCTGCTCAGAAATTCAACTCAACACAAGTCTCGGTTTCTGGCAGAACTTCAAGCAGAATGGATTGGTAAAAAAAGCAGTGAGTGATTTCTTCAAAAATTCAACCCATGATTGTTTTCCTGATGGCTCAGTTTGCGGTTCACTGCTACAAGCCGAACGGCTGCTGGATACGTTTGTCAAAACGAAATCTGCTCGAAGGTTGTATAGAAAAGCCGTTGCGAATAATCTGGTGTGCCTTGAAAGTCTTTTGAGAAAGGCGGGTGTTGATATCAATTATCAAAGCCTTAAAAGTGGTAACACACCAATAATGGCCGCAGCCCGGGCAAAACACTGGGAAATGGTTAGTTTATTGCTCGATAAAGAAACCTGCGTGGATACACACAACAAATCTGATTATCATTTATTGGAAATAATTTTTTGTGCCAGGGATAAGAAAAAGATTACCGATAAGCAGCAATATGAACTTACTTTACAAGTGCTTAAGCGTCAGCCTAATGCCAGGATTAAGGTTGCACAAGGCAAGGAGGAAATGCTACTTGCCCTTTATGCCTTTAAATATGCAATCTCGGAAAAGAATTGGCTATTATGCGATGCTTTACTGGAAAAAAACGAATGTCTGGTCACCGAATTACAACAAGAACCGATAAGATCCAAGATTATCATGGATGTAGTGACGGGCTATTATGATCGGCCAATAACAACGAAGTATCTGGCTAATTTGACAAATAGTAAAGGGCAGCCATTGTTAAATCTCAACTGTAAGACAGCTCGTGGCGAAACGCTCCTGATGCTGGCATTAAAAAAAGGCAAAACCCAAACTGTGTTATCCCTTCTTAAGACCCCGGGTGCTTTGCAAAATATTAATGATACCGTCTATTTTCAATCAAAAAATCCTAATTGGTGGTCAGCATATACTTATGCTCATTACTACAGTAACTACTATCAAAACGGCTTTCTCCTCGATGAGCTAGAGCGTCGTGGAGCATTGCCGAGACGTGCTGATTTTTTGAAAAAAAGACCATCAGATAATAACCATGGTCATTCCTACAGTTTCGGTGCCTTTGTCCTTGATGATGGTGATTGTGATGGCGGTGGCGGCGGCGGTGGCAGCTGTGATGGCGGTGGCGGTGGCGATGGAGGTTGTTAGTTTTTTTTCGATAAAACTGTGATGATACTCAGGTTATTTTGAACTGGTGATTTAGACCGTGAGTCATAAAAACTCAGGTGCCAGATCTTTTACGGAGAGAGACCTGACGCCTGATTTCATTTGGTTAACTACTCAGGCTGGTATCACTTGCGCCTACTAATTCAGACAACTCCAGGCCTGTATCAGGGTTTGCGGTGGAAAAACGCTGGCTTATGGTTTCTTTGATCCGGGTAAGCGGGTAGATGGCCAACGCTTTACCTTTTAACCCTTGCCAGTAGCCCTGGTACCACTGGTACAGGGCATAAAGGGTCACACCACCGGCAATCATCCCCCCTGCCACAATGCCGCTGGTCAGGGCTGTTGGAAATTCAACGTCAACTTCCTCGCTGTTATTATGAAGGGCTGAAGCCGTGCTGTTGACGATCCCGTTACCGGCCGCAGCAGATAGTGACGACCCATTTTGCCGGGAGGGTATTTCTGTTGACGACAAGTGTTTAATGGTGGCTGGTATCCGGTCACTGGTGGCCACACTTGAGCTGTCGGCTCTTTCGGTTGCGGGGCAACTGGCATTATCGCAGGCAAGATTTACCGTAGTGCTGATACCATCAGCAAAACTGGTTAACTCAGTATTGCAGGCAACTGTGCCGGAAAAGTTGCGATGAGGATCACCAGCTGCTAAGCCGGCGCGATACCCTTTGATGACACTGCCGCAGACCCGGGTATCGCTGATACTGCCAAAGTTATCCTGGCGACCGGCAGCAACACCGACCGCTGCACTTCCTGTATAACGGTTCGTGTCTTTTTCCCAGGCAAATAGTCCACAGTCAACGGCGGTTGTTTGGTGTACTGTGGTGTCAGCATCGTTAAACGCCGCAGCAATTGCAACGGAACTTTTGTCCGTTTCAGCATCGATTATCGTCTCTCTGGCAGTTGTGTTATGAATGCTACAGCCTTCGGCAACAGCCGCAGCAACGGCCGCATGGCCTCCCGCCGAATCTTCTCGAAAGCTGCTCTGGGACAACTCCAGATCAGAGTCGATGTCCAGGGTATGTTTGATGGTGCTATTGTGACAATCTGCGGTAACGATACCAACATGTGCCGGTAAGAAAGAGTTAACGGTTGCCTGCAGGTGGTTGTCGCGGGTGGTAGTATCCAGAATTGTGCAATGACGGGCATCAGCAACCACCATTGCGATGCGTCCATCAATTATTATGGAATGATAATGAATTTTGTTTTGATTGTGGGCCTGCGTATCTTCAATACGGGCAAAATCGGCCCTGCCGGCAACACCACCGATATTGGCCGCGAAAATGCCCGGAGAGCTTTCAATGCGGTTATGAATCAACGTTGAGTTTTTAACGACCACATTGTTATGTTCGTTACCAACTATTTTCCCTGCGATCAGGCCGATGTTGATATTGGTCTCGGCCCGGGACCTGTTCAAGGTACGTCTGCCGCTGCCAATTCCTGAGAGGAATACCTTGCAGTTTTCAACCTGGTTGCTGTCGATGGTGGCTCTATCCAGTGCTTGCCCGGCCAGCATGCCGACGTCAATCCCACTGCCCTGAATAGCAATGTTGACGTTGTTGATCTGGTTGTCCCTGAGTACGGCGCTGTCGTTCATCTTGCCTGCCAGCATCCCCAGCTGTCTGTGTTGTTGTACCCAGGGTTTTACAGCTGTAACCCTGATCTTTGAATTTTCTACGACGATGTTTTCCTGCCTTGAGCCCCCTGACATGGTACAGGCAACCAGTGCTGCACTGCCTGTGTCGTTAGTCCCGGGCAGTCCTGCACGGTCAATATGGCCATTAGTAATTGTGAGATTGCGGACTGTTCCATTGCCCTCCAGGCTGTTAAACAGGCAGCCCTTCAGGTTGCTGATGGTATTGCCGTTACCGTTGTACTCACCGGTGAAGTGCGGGATAGGCGAGTGGTTGCCAGCATCAATATCAGTGGTCTGTGCGTAGGTACCATTGGCTGGACAACAGGGATCCTTTCCGACTTTGGCCAGGACTGCGGCTCCATCAACAGGAATCGGTTTGCCCCTGCTGCCCGTGGGGGCGGTTGAGGCTGCCGTGGTGGGTGCTGAACTTGTGTCAGGACTGCTGGCCCGCTTTGTTGGTTTGTTACTGCCAGTGGTGTTGACTGTGGCCGAACCATGAGTGCTGGCAGGATTGCTCCCCTCTGAAGAAGCCCCGTCACAACCGGGCAGGCTGGCCAGCGCCATACAGGCCATGACGAGTTGATTAATGGTATTCAGATAGCTATTGGCCGGTATGGTTTTCTGGACCAGGCGCAGGGCCAGCTCTCTGGGTTGAATATTCAGTTGTATCCATGGGGTATCCGGCTGATCAGACCCTTGATGGGGGTCAAAGCCCGGATGGATGGATTTAGCTATCGACTTACTGATATTCCAGTAGCGTGACCAGCCAGAAGCCTGCTCCGGGTCGATGTTGCTATCAGTGCCAGCCGAATCAGACGTTGGCGTCAGGGTTATGCAGGAAGTGAGTATAGGGGGCATTGCAGGGATTCCGGGTTGAAAAGATTCTGATTACACATGTAGATAAAAATGAGAATAATTGTTTTTTATTTTTGTAATTCCGGGATTGTTCAGCGTTTTTGCTGCTGATGTCCCGGGACTGCTGTAGAGCAGAAACGGGAAATCAGTGAAACGATGTATTAATGTGCTGCTTTGACGGGATTGTCTTTTAACAGATAATTGTTGGAAACCACTTTAAAAGAGATTCTTTCCTCCGGATCGTTGCCGTCGAATACATAGACCAGACCTTCTCGTTTTTTCTGATTGTTTAACTTTGATTTTCCGTTAGCATCCACCAATACCTTATCAATAGTTGCAGCCAGCTCCTTGTTATTGGACACAACAGGGCAGGTGGGTAAACCTATTTCCTGGCATATTTTTTCCATTTCTGCCTTTTTTATATATGACTGTTTGTCAATATCATAAATATTAAACACAAAAAGCTGGAGTTCCTCGAGTTCGTATGGATTAGCTTCTATTTTGTGACCGACGACTTCAGCCTGGATCGCTATATTTTTTCCCAGGCTCCTGAGCTTTGATTCAATGTCATTCTTACTGGCTACCTTACCCAGTGGGTGAACTCTATCTGTTTTCAGTTCGTAGTTCTTTGAGCAAATACCGAAATCGTTATTTCTCAAATAAAATGTTGAACTTGTTCCGTTCAGTTTCTCTGAGACATAGAATTTTTTATCTTTGAAGGAATCAAAAATAGAATGCAGGTTTTGTATTCTTTCTTCATCGGTCTTTGGAATAAAAAAGGGAAAGTAACCTTTGATAAAGTCACGGTCCGATAAGCTTCCCGGTCGCTCATATTTTTTTATATCGAGTTTTGCGGTTACATCATCCCCCAAATTGACAGTTACATCATTTCCTAATGATGAAAGCGGCAGCACCAGGCCTTGTGACAGCTGACCACGGAGTTTGATGGTTTTCAGGCGAAAACCTTCACTGCCATCAGGTAAGACTGTATGGGAGGATTTTCTGAGAAACTCGTACTCATCCCTGACCGGCAAGACGCTATCAATTTCGCAAAAAATAACCGATTGGCCTGGTTTAAATTCGGATTTTTCAACAACCACTTTCCAGCCATCGACCGTAGCAACTTCAATTTTATCAGCATTTTTAATAGGCTGTATTTCTGAAATGGTTCTAATGGTTGCTAACTTTCTTACATCATCAGGGATGCCCGTATTGGCCAATGGCTGGGGAGCGTCAGACTGACTTGCCGCAATCGAACGATCAGTGATAGACGTTGAATCTTTTGCAATGTCTTGTGCAAAACCCGGGGGCTCCGTGTTGAGCGGCGGCAATTGTGGTAAAAATTCACCTTTCTGACCAGAATCAGCTACGGTCTTGCCAGAAAAAGTCGAATTGTTTGCAGAAGCAGTGTTATCAATACTCGATTGCACGGAATCACTGCCGGAAACAGTAAAGTTTGCAGCACCTCTGCTGAGGCTATCGGAGGGCAAGGACACTGGCTAATACTCCTGATAATTAATTGATCGGGATTTGCGACATAATCTGACCATTTGTTTTAATAAAAGTTTCCTTTCCATGCCGTTGGGATCAATTTCAGACAGCTTTGCTAATTAATTTGTAACGCTGGTGCTTTGCCACATTGATCCAGAAATTCAGCCCAGATGGTCGTATGGTGCTTAATGCTCTGTTCCAGCTGATACCAGGGGCTGTGAATGTTTGACGCTTGCGTGATCAGGCTGAGATAGTGTTGAATGTCATCCCGGGGTGCAGCTGGCAAGAGGGAGAGCAGACGCTTGAAGTCATTCCGGATAATGGTTCCTTCCTGATCAACCCTGGCAAGATAGGGCTGAATCTTTTCCCGATAAAACAGTCGAAAGACATTGTGCAGCCTTTCTACTTCCGCAGGGTCAGCAGCGGGGCAAACAGGCCCTTTTTCCAGACGAAGCTGCAGTATATTGGCAGCATGGTTTAGGGTCTGACTTAACAGGGCAGCGGAGTAGATGAGTTCTCCCAGGTACCGGCTGGTGGTAACCTGTTGCAAGTGACGTTCCAGATCAGTGGCGGTATAGGGGGGCTCAAGTAATTGATCGGGCAGTAATCGGGTGAGGTAGTTAAGTGCTTCGCGGGTTCCCCGGAAACTCGCCTGATCGTCAATGGCGAGCAACCTGCCCTGACTGTGCAACTGTTTGCTGAATTCAGTATTGGCAAATACCAGGTTCCACTCAATGGCTGGAAACGTTGCCAGTTTTTCGCTGAGTATCTCTTGAAGTTTGGCAATGACTTCCCGGTTGTCATTGGTTTTTTGTAAAGAGCCGATGCATTGGGGAATCAATGATAACAGGGTTTTCTCATAGAAATAGTGTTGCGAGGGGAGCATCTGCTTGCCCAGGCTGCTGTTTCTGTAGGCCACAGCCTGACTGAGGGCAGGGCATTTGAGCAAATCCAGTGCTTCCAGAGCTTTTATACGGAGATCGGGTGCCGGATAAGCGCGCTGTCTTAACGGGGGCAGCGTGGGGATAGCGATCTCTGGTTCAGGGATATCGACACCGGTAACCCGGCTGAGTCGATGGGGGTATTCCTCAAGAAAATACTCAGGCGAGGAGTGGTCTGAGCATCCGGATAACATCAGGGCAAAGACAAATAACAGGGTTGGAAACCGGTCTACCGTTATCTTGATCACTGGACCCTCAGGCAGGGATGCTGTTTTTGAGGCTTTCATGTTGGTATAACATAGCCAGTTTATTATTTTTAGCTTTTTTTAAGGGTCAGCGCTGGCTGTTAATGACAACAATTTTATGAAACATCGTGTATGAAAATAGTGGCTGATGAAAATATTCCCTTGCTGATGGAGTGCTTTGGGGCGATGGGGGAGGTGGTTGCTCTGCCTGGCCGGAACATTTCACCGGAGGATGTGCAGGATGCGGATGCTTTGCTGGTTCGGTCCGTGACTAAAGTGAGTCGGCAGCTGGTGGAAAACAGTTCACTGAAGTTCGTCGGTACTGCCACCGCAGGTTTTGATCATATCGACCGGGAGTATCTGGCCAGCCGGGGAATTGCTTTCAGTCATGCGCCGGGTTGCAATGCCACGGCAGTGGTTGAATACGTTCTGGCGGCTTTGGATATTCTGGCAGAACGAGACGGTTTTGAACTGCGTGATCGAACAGTCGGCATTATCGGCAAGGGGCAGGTGGGTGGTCGTCTGTATCAGATGATGGAGCGGCTTGGGGTAGAAGTGTGTGCCTGCGACCCCTGGCTGGCATTGGCAGAAGGCAACAGTGGTCGCTATGTCAGTGTTGATCAACTGATTGCATGTTCGGATGTCATTTGTCTGCATACCCCGCTGATAATGGATGGCCCATATCCAACCCACTATCTGATCGGTGAGCAGCAACTCAAGGCAATGAAGCAGGGAACGGTGTTAATTAATGCAGGGCGGGGGCCTGTGATTGATAATGCCGCTTTAAAGCAGTGTCTGGGCGAGCGTGACGATCTGACCGTTGTGCTGGATGTCTGGGAGTATGAACCCGATGCTGACCCGGAATTGATGACTCGGGTCGATATTGCGACCCCCCATATTGCCGGATACAGCCTGGACGGAAAGATTCGCGGTACGGAAATGATTTACAAGGCACTGTGCCGGCACTTTGGGCTTCCTGCCAGGGTGCGTCTGCCTGCGATTACGCCATTGCCGGTACTGAAACAGATGAAGTTCAGTGAGGGAATGACCTTTTCAACCACCTGTTCCAGGGCGATCCGTTCTGTTTACGACATTCGTCGTGATGATGCCACGATGCGCAAGGGGCTGATAAGGGCTGAAGAATCTCAACGCAAGCTGACGTTTGATTTGCTGCGTAAGGATTACCCGGAACGTCGGGAGTTCAGTACACTGCGAGTGGAGTTGAAAGACTGTGCACCGGAATTAGTGCATATCTTTCAGGCATTGCAGTTCAGGATTGGTGATGAACTCTGAATGGAGTTCATTCTACTCTCCTAGGAGGCTGACCGAGAATAGCGCCCGTAGCGAGGATGGCAGAAAATTGAGGATAAAAAGTCGGAAATTTTTAGTAAATAGTGGTTCTATTTGCTAAAAAATTCCGACTTTTTAGACCAATTTGCTGCCACCGCAGTAGGGCAGTCTATTCTCGGTCAGCCTCCTAGATATTCAGAAAGTCCTGCCAGCAAACCAGGAGAGTTTTAAAGTCATCCAGGCCACAGTGGCTGATGGATTCATGGTCGTAATAGTCCAGGTCTTCCATCTCTTCACAGTCCATTTCGGTATCCAGCAGGGCGGCCCGAACTTCGGCGTGATCCCGGGTCAGATGAAGGCGATAATCTGTGCCATCATCAAAATATTCCCAGCGCTGTCCTTTCTCCAGACTTTCAACCACCAGTAACAGGTGCTCCAGTTGTTGCCTGTTACTGCCCAGCTCTTCGGTCAGCCAGATGCCCATGGCTTCATGGTCCATGGAGAACTGAGCTTCCGGACGACCGGAAAAGTTGCGCTGGAAATGATAGTCCATAGTGGTGTGATATCAGAGAAACCAATAAAAGCGGGAAAGCTATTTTAGAAGGCTGCGCAGGTTTGCCAATAAGTAGTTCAATCAAAATTAATCAATAATCAGGTTTCATCGACCTGAATTCTCTGAAACTTTAAAAGCCTCCTATGCGCCAGGTCAACTGGCAAGCGGGTGTGAGTACTGAAGCGTTCTTTTGCAGTGATGCCTCAAAGCAGTGTGATGCACCAGAATTATTCCCTGAATGTCGTTCACTTACATTTTTGGTCTTATTTTGGTGCATGGATTATCGATGGCCGGAAACCTGAAGGCATTTTGCCACCGGCAACAAGCTGCCGCTCCGGCAAATCCTGTTGTGACAGCGCTTTGCGTGTTTTGGCATATCCCCTGCATGTGGGGAGGAAGAATTTGGTTTATTAAAAGGGGAATTAGCCGAAATGAGCGGGAAACAAACCCTGGTAGTGGTCGGTAATGGCATGGTCGGTCACAGCTTTATGGAAAAACTGGTGGCTGCTGGTGGATTAGAGCAATACCAGGTGGTTGTTTTTGGTGAAGAGCCCCGCCCTGCATACGACCGTGTTCATCTGTCCGAATTTTTCAGTGGTCGCAGTGCAGAAGATCTGTCCATGGTGCCTGACGGTTTTTATCAGAAACACGGCATTGACTTGATTCTGGATGAAGCAGTTATTGCCATTAACCGTGATACCCGGGAATTAACCACCAATAAAGAGAGACGTATTCATTACCACAAACTGGTGCTGGCTACCGGTTCTTATCCTTTTGTGCCGCCGGTACCGGGACATGAGCGGGACAACTGTTTTGTCTATCGCACCATTGAGGATTTGCAGGCCATTGCCAAAGCGGCTGGCAGCAGCAAGGTTGGCACCGTGGTTGGTGGCGGGCTGTTGGGGCTGGAAGCCGCCAAAGCGTTAAAGGATCTTGGCCTTGAAACCCATGTTGTTGAGTTTGCGCCCCGCTTGATGGCGGTCCAGGTGGATGATGGCGGCGGTGCCATGCTGCGACAGAAAATTGAAGCGTTGGGTGTGCAAATCCATACCGGCAAGAATACACGGCTGATTACCGATGGTGAGGGGACTGTCCATCAAATGCAGTTTGCTGATGGTGAGGTTTTAAACACCGATATTGTGCTGTTCTCGGCGGGTATTCGCCCTCGGGATGAACTGGCAAAACAGGCCGGGCTGGTGAGGGGTGAACGAGGGGGGATCGTTATCAATAACGACTGTCTGACCTCGGATGAATCGATTTACGCCATCGGTGAGTGTGCATTGTGGGATAACCGGATATTTGGCCTGGTCGCTCCCGGTTACCAAATGGCCCAGGTGGCGGTTGATCATATAACCGGTAAAGACAGCAGCCAGTTTACCGGCGCAGATATGAGTACCAAGCTCAAATTGATGGGGGTGGATGTTGCCAGTATTGGTGATGCCCATGGCAATACGAAAGGCTCCCTCAGCTATCAGTTTATCGATGAGGAAAAACAGGTTTATAAAAAACTGGTGGTTTCCAAAACCAAAAAGCGGGTATTGGGCGCGGTGCTGGTGGGTGATGCAGACGACTATGGCACGTTACTGCAAATGATGTTGAATGGCATTGTGCCACCGGCCAATCCGGCTGAGTTGATTTTACCTCAAAGCGATGGCAGTGCCAGTGCCGGACTGGGTGTTGCGGCACTGCCGGAGACTGCCCAGATCTGTTCTTGCTTTAATGTCAGTAAGGGGGATCTGGTCGATGCAGTGGCCGCAGGTTGCCAGGATATTGCTGCACTCAAAGGGGCAACCAATGCTGGAACCGGCTGCGGTGGTTGTGCCCAGCTGGTAAAACAGGTGCTTGACCATGAACTGACGCAACTGGGAGTCGAAGTCAAAAAAGACATCTGTGAACACTTTCCCCATTCACGACAGGAGTTGTATCACCTGGTCAGGGTGGGTGAGTTGACAACGTTCTCTCAGGTGATCGAAAAGCATGGTCGCGGGATGGGCTGTGATATCTGCAAACCAACCATTGGTTCTATTCTGGCTTCCTGCTGGAACGATTACATTCTGAAGAGTGACCATGCCCCGCTGCAGGACACCAACGATTATTTTCTGGGGAATATCCAGAAAGACGGCACTTACTCCATTGTTCCACGGGTTCCCGGTGGTGAAATTACCCCTCAGAAGCTGATTGTTATTGGCGAGGTGGCCAGAGACTTTAACCTTTACACCAAAATCACCGGCGGGCAGAGAATTGATCTGTTTGGTGCCCGGGTGAATGAGTTGCCCGCTATCTGGCAGCGGTTGGTGGACGCCGGGTTTGAAACCGGACATGCCTATGGAAAATCCCTGAGAACAGTTAAATCCTGTGTCGGCAGTACCTGGTGTCGTTATGGTGTTCTGGACAGTACCAGTATGGCCATTGCCATTGAGCACCGTTATCGCGGGGTGCGTTCACCCCATAAAATCAAAATGGCTGTTTCGGGATGCACCCGGGAATGCGCTGAAGCCCAGAGTAAGGATGTTGGCGTTATTGCCACCGAGAAAGGCTGGAATCTTTATGTTGGTGGTAATGGCGGTATGAAACCCAGGCATGCTGACTTGTTTGCCACCGAACTCGATGATGAAACCCTGGTGAAATATATTGACCGTTTCATGATGTTTTATATTCGCACCGCTGACCGGCTCCAGAGAACCTCGGTCTGGCTGGATAATCTGGAAGGTGGTCTGGATTATCTCAAGTCAGTGATTATAGACGACAGCCTTGGCATTAATCAGGCGCTGGAAGATGAAATGACCCATCTGGTGGGCACCTATCAGTGTGAGTGGAAAACGACACTGGAGAGTCCTGAAAAACTCAAGCGTTTCAGCCATTTTATTAACAGTGACCAGCCGGACAGCCATGTTGTTTTTGTCGATGAAAGGCATCAGATACGACCAGCAACAAAGCAGGAAAAAATACAGCTGAAGGAGGTTATCTAATGAGCCAGTGGACGACAATCTGCCAGGATGAACAACTTTCTGCAAACCTGGGCATCTGCGCCCTGGTGGGTGCTTATCAGGTGGCGGTATTCCGGGTAAAGGATCAGGTGTTTGCCCTGGATAACTTTGATCCATTCAGTGGTGTCAATGTGATCTCCCGGGGCATTGTGGGGGATCTGCAGGGGCATCTTGTTGTGGCGTCGCCTATTTACAAACAGCACTTTGATTTAACCACCGGACAATGTCTGGAAGATGACACCGTCAGCCTCAATGTATTCCCGGTGCGAGTCCATGAAGGTGCCATACAGGTGCAGCCTGCACCGCTGGTAAGACCAGTTGCTGAGCAGGTTGCCTGATGTGCCATTATCAACAGCCGGATGGTCGGCAAAAACTGGTGATTATTGGCAATGGTATGGGCTCGGTCCGCTTTCTTGAACATCTATTTAACGGTGGTCAGTGCCCTTTTCATGTGACCGTACTCTCGGAAGAGGGCTGCCCGGGGTATAACCGGATTCAGCTGTCCAAATTGTTGGCGGGCAGTGTCGATCTGGATGGGATTCAGCTGAAAAGTGCCGCCTGGTATCAGCAGCAGGGTATCGAGCTACTGATGGGCGAGAGCTACAAAGCGATCCGGATTGATCGCTCATTAAAACGGGTCGTCACCCACGGTGGTGATACGTTTGACTATGACCGTCTTGTTCTTGCCACTGGCTCTTTGCCCAATCAGATTCCGGTGCCGGGAGCTGATCTTCAGGGCGTTCTGGCCTTTCGCAGTCTGGCCGATGTCAACCTGATGCTGGAAGCGGGTCAGGGGCAGGCCGTGGTGATTGGCGGTGGTTTGCTGGGGCTGGAGTGTGGCAGTGGTCTGGCCAAACGGGGCATGTCGGTGACCATCGTCGATAATATGCCCATTCCCATGGCCCGACAGCTGGATCAACATGCCGGTGGGCTATTGCGCAAAGAACTTGAGGGCAGAGGCATTGCTTTTCGCAGCAGTGCTACGCTGCAATCCTACCAGGGCGTTGATGGTCGGGTTTGTGGTGTGCAGATTGATGGGGAATATCTGCCTGCATCGCTGGTGGTGGTGACTGCCGGTGTCCGGCCTAACATACAACTGATGCAGGAGGCAGGCCTGACATGCGACCGTGGGGTTCTGGTCAATGAGCGGCTACAGACGTCTGATCCGGATATCTTTACTGTGGGTGAATGTGCGCAGATGCAACTGACTGGCGGGCAGGAAGCGCAGTCATTGTTGTTTGGTCTGGTTGCTCCGGTGTATCGGCATGCGGAAATTGTTGCTGCATCGCTGCTGGGGGACCATGATCAAACGTTTACGCCAGTCCCCATTCCCACCAATTTGAAAGTTGATGGTATCAACCTGTTTTCCAGTGGTGAGTTCATTCCGTCTGACTCGGATCAAGTGATGACACTGGATGCTTCAGACGCTGGAATCTATCGCAAACTGGTACTTCAGAATAATCGCATCAAAGGTGTGCTCCTGTATGGTGATGTAACTGATGGCCTTTGGTACCAGGAGTTGATGGAGTCAGGCACTGATATCTCATCCATCCGGCAACAACTTATTTTCGGGCAGCGTTTTCTGGCTGCATGACGGTTCTGATTCAGGCAAACATCATGGCAGTAAATCAATTGGCAAAGGCTATCAATACAACATGTGCCTACTGTGGTGTGGGTTGCGGTATTTCCGCCAGGGTGGTTGATCCTGAGCTGCACCTGGTGGAGATTACCGGGCGGGAAGATCATCCAGCCAATTATGGTCGGCTCTGTTCCAAGGGCAGCGCTCTGGGGGAAACGGTATCACTGGACGGGCGTCTTCTTTACCCAAAAGTTCATGGTCGTCAGGTAGTCTGGTCTGAAGCCCTGGATCAAGTGGCCTCACGGCTACAGGAAACCATTGAACAGTATGGGCCGGACTCTGTGGCCATTTATGGGTCGGGTCAGCTGCTGACAGAAGACTACTATGTCGCCAATAAACTGATGAAAGGGTTTATCGGCAGTGCCAATATGGATACCAACTCACGGCTCTGCATGGCTTCCACCGTGGCTGGCCAGAAGCGTGCATTTGGTTCGGATACCGTACCGAATACTTATCAGGATCTGGAGCTGGCTAATCTGCTGGTGCTGGTGGGCTCCAATACGGCCTGGTGTCACCCGGTGTTATTTCAGCGTATCCGGGCGATGAAAGAGCAGCGGCCGGACATGAAAGTGGTGGTGATTGACCCGAGACGCACAGAAACCTGTGATCTTGCTGATCTGCATCTGGCGATAAAACCGGGGGCGGATGTATTGCTGTTTAATGGTCTGCTTGCCTGGCTTGCCGATCAGGGTGCTTTGGATCAGGACTATATTGATCAACACTGTCAGGGCTTCGATCAGGCGCTGGAAGTGGCCAGGGCCAGTGTTGGTGATATACAACAGCTGGCGGATGCCTGTGGTGTAGAGCAAAACGAACTTATCCAGTTTTATCACTGGTTTTGTACCACCGATAAAACCGTGACGGCCTGGTCGCAAGGGGTGAACCAGTCAGCAGCCGGGACGGATAAAGTGAATGCCATGATCAACTGTCATCTGGCTACCGGTCGTATCGGTCGTCCCGGCAGTGGTCCATTGTCACTCACCGGGCAGCCCAATGCCATGGGTGGCAGGGAAGTGGGTGGGCTGGCCAATCAGCTGGCTGCGCACATGGAGTTTACGCCTGATGATATCGCCAGGGTCGGGCGTTTCTGGCAGGCAGCCAATATGGCGCAGTCTCCGGGCAAGACGGCGGTTGACCTGTTCAAGTCAATGGATCGGGGTGAAATACGTTTTGTCTGGATCATGGGGACTAACCCGGTTGTCAGTTTGCCGGAGAGTAACCGGGTGATAAAGGCTCTGACAAAGTGTCCGACAGTGGTCGTTTCAGACTGCATTGAGCACACGGATACGGCTGCATTTGCCGATATTTTATTGCCAGCAGCGCCCTGGAGTGAAAAGGATGGCACGGTGACCAACTCTGAGCGGCGAATTTCCAGACAGCGTGCGTTATTTCCCACGGCCGGAGAAGCCAGGCCGGACTGGTGGATGATCAGTGAAGTGGCAGGCCGTCTGGGGTTTGCCGAGGCGTTTAACTATTCCGGCAGTGCTGATATTTTCCGTGAGCATGCGGCACTGTCAGGCTATGAAAATAACCGGGAAGGAAAAGTCCGGGATTTTACCATTGCTCCCCTGGCCGATATCACTGACTCAGAATATGACGCTTTGGAACCGTTTCAATGGCCATTATCAGCGGTTCAGGGTGATGGTTCCGGGGCGCTGTCTGACACACAGCCGGTAATATCAACAACAGCAAGCAAGGCACGATTTTTTAAGGATGGCGGCTTCTTCACCGGGAATGGCCGGGCCAATTTTATTGCCACTGATGTTCTGCGCCCTCTGAATGCTCCCGGAAAGTCTTATCCACTGTTGCTGAATACCGGGCGGGTGCGTGATCACTGGCACACAATGACCCGAACCGGGCTTTCAGCCCGGTTGAATCAACATACCGATGAGCCGTTTCTGGCCATACATCCGAAAGATGCTGAAAGTTACCAGTTGCGTGATCAGGCGTTGTGTCAGATTTCATCGGAATTTGGCAAAGCGGCGGTGCGAGTGCAGGTTTCTGAAGCTCAACGGCCTGGTGAAGTGTTTATGCCCATGCACTGGACACGCCAGCACAGTGAGACGGGCTTTTCCGGGGTGCTGGTGAATCCGGTGCTTGATCCTGTGTCCAAACAGCCGGACCTGAAGTATACGCCGGTGGCTGTTGAACCTTACCACACTGAGCGGTATGGCGTACTTATTACTCGGGAGAGAGTAGCTTTTGGCGACATGGATTATATGACTGAGGTCCGTATTGAAAATGGCTATCGCTATGAAATGGCGGGTAGCAACCTGGATCAGTTATCACTGTTCTCAAGGCTCAAGAGCTATCAAAAGGTTGAGTTTACCGACAATACCGCTGGTGAGCGTCGGGTGGCCTGGTTTAGTGATGCACAGCTTCAGGCTATTTGGGTATCAAGTCAGGCGATATCTTCCTGTGATCGGCAGTGGTTACAGTCCTGGTTTTGTCAGACGGCCTCAATTGAGGAAGCCTGGTGGGTTCTGTCCGGCCAGCCTCCCCGGGGAGAAGACGCCGGCAGGCAGGTTTGTGCCTGCTTTGGGGTTGGTGAGAAGACCATCTGCCGGGCCATTGCTGAACATGGGTTGACCGACCCTGTGCAAGTGGGCAGTCATTTGCAGGCGGGAACCAACTGTGGGTCCTGTATTCCTGAAATCAGAGGATTAATCAAGAGAGGTTGACATTAGCCTTTGAATTCCGGACATAGGTACAACAACAAAACAAGTAACAGGGCAAGGAACTAAAAGAACTTTGGTTAGTCTCATAGCAATAGGGATAATCCGCAATAGGATTGCGCTATTGAGAGGACTCAAGAGGTTTATAATTATGAGTAACCCTTTAAATAACTCAGCATCACTATACATTGGGAGTGCATCGCCACGTCCACCGGGACCGGGCCGACCTGATGGCGCGGCAAGAGGAGCAGACCCCGGATTCCCCGATAGAGCCCAAGATGGTATTCCCCGAAATTTTCGCGGCAGAGGTATTACCATCGCCGAGCAACACCCATCATCGGTACATCAAGGGGAATTGAAAATCATTAATGAGGGACGTAGTTACATTGGTACTCATTTACCAACCGGCCCTATGGCGTTTATTCCACCAGATCGCGTAATCCGTGAAATTAACAACCCTGCTTGGCTGACCAATTCTCCCAGTGCCGTTTATACACCAGAATCTGGAGGAATAATTGGACCTTCCCGTAACCCTGACGCCCCCGGCTTCAGTTCTGAGATTCAGGTGCCGGATCACTGGGTGAATCCGGGGAATACGCAACCGTTTGCGCCTCCTTCCGATGGCCCCAAATTACCAAAACCCAGAACTCTCTAGAAAAGTTACAAGCCCGACCATGCTCAATTCTAAGAGCTGTCGGTGTTTCCCGGCAATAATTAACACCTATTGCATTTTCTAAGTATCTGTTGGTTTATGACTTGTCAGACAGTGATAGAATAAATGGTACGGGCTAGAAACAAATAAAAATACGGATATTCTTGTGCCTGAATGGGCATGGAAAAACTATAAAAATGAAAATTTACTCGGAAACAATCCAGGATATAAAAGTACTTGTCGAACAGAATGAAATCAGAGACAAGCAGGATATTGCACAATATTTGGACCGCTGTTCAGAGCTTGATCCTGTGGCAGAGGGTGTTTATGCCACGGTTTATAACCTGCCCGATGAACCGGATAAGGTGGTCAAGGTGTGTCCTGACAAAAAAGATGGCTATTACCTTTTTGCCCGATGGTGTATGACACCGGAAAACCAGAGCAACCCACACCTGCCTGTTATTCATCGTGAAGATGTCATTACCTTACCCTGCGGGATGGTGGTTCGGGTTTACGTGGTGGAGCGTCTGTCAGACTTTATGGATGATGGGTCGCGGGCAACAGAACCCCGGCACTTTCATGACTATGACTTTGGCCTTTTATGGGGTTCCTGTAAGGCGGTCATGCAGTCTTTTGGTGTGGATAACAGTGAGTTTCCTAAGGAAATCAAAACACTGGAAGTGTTTGTTGAGAAGATAAAAATATCCAGTTCTGATTTGGTGCAACGAGCAGGCAACAATATCTCCGATGTGGTTGATGACGGTATCATTGAATCCCATGAAGACTTTCTGCAAACACTCTTTGATGTATTGACCCAACTGTCAACGGTGGGCTCAATGGACCTTCATGGCGGTAACTTTATGCTTCGTGGTGATACTGTTGTGATTACTGACCCAATTGCCCACAGGTATTAAGTGCTGTTCTGAAAACTGAAGCTGAACTGAAGACGATAATATTGACATATTGAGCTGATAGCGTGTTCTGCTTTAGCCCTGATACTCTCAAACTCCTCTTTATTTGGCAAAGTATCGTTATGGATGGTTATCTCTACATTGACCCATAACCATCTGCCGAGCCAGATCATGCTGATATTGATTTGCTGGCCGTCCCATTGTTCTGCGATGACTTTTTTTGTCGATTCTAACAGCTCTGGTGTTACCACATCTTTTAACAGCAATTGTTTAAAGTTTTTGTGCAGTGTCTTGAGGGGGAGCCCGACCAGAAACAGCAGTAGCCCTATGGTGAGTATGGAGTCAATAAAAGGGGTAATCGGGTGACTATTTCCTAACCGGTAAGCTATGGCAAACGCTGCCGTGGCCGCTGCACTGACGGCAGAGTCAACCAGCCACTCCTGGCATTCAAAATAGATCAGCGGGGAGGGTTTAGAGCGATTAAGCAGAAAAAAAAGTGTGGCTGTAGCTCCCCCGATGATCGTTGAAAAAATCTCGTAAGCCAAGGCAAGGTCAAACTCCGGTATATACCCACCGGTGATGAGTTTGCAGATAGAAAAAGACAGTAAGGCAAGGCAAAGTCCCAGTAAAATAATGCCTTCAAAAAAAAGCATTAATGGCTCAAGGGTTGGGTAACCATAAGGGCTTTCAGGGGATGGCGGCAGCTTGACGATCTGGGATATCCTGACGTTTGCCATCATCGTCAAGGTGCAAAGCAGGGAATAACAACCGTCCAGCAGTACAGCGTTTGAGCGGCTGTAGAAGGCTACGAGAATACCTGTCACTCCAAAAAAAAGCTCCAGCACAACAGAATAGCGCAGGATGTTGAGCTCATTTAGCTGTAGCCAGTGATACATATTGTGCTCATCATAGGTCTTTCAGGAGCGTTAGAACCTGCTCTTTACCATCGTTGTCGATGACTAAGCTATGAGACATTGCACTGTCTCGAATGAAGGCATTCATTCCCGGATTTTTAATTGGGTAATTACCAGGGTTCGCTTAAAGGTCATCATGGCAAATCAGGTATGATTTATAGCAAATCACAGAGCCACGTGTGCTTTATTCTGTGCTGAAAAAGCAGGGAGTCATATTATCCCTTCAGGTGTCTCAGCTTCAGGGATTAAGGGATAACTCTCCACGTTGGGTAGCTGGTAGTGCCACCACACGGTTGCCAAGGGCTTAAAACCGGCAATATTCATCACGCCTGCCAGCATAAGTCGGTTGCGCTGTGCTTCTTCTGAAACCAGAGCGTTGCCATGATGGGCCAGCGGACGAAAGTCATCAAATTGGCTGCCCATGTCAAGCTCTCTGCCAAAACGGTCGGTGATGGTGAGATCTACCGCAACGCCTCTGCAATGTGGGCAGGGATCGGATTCCGGGTTGCCAACATAGTCAGGGTTCGGCATGTGGTGAAACAGGATGTGCTGTGCCGACAATGGACGAAAGGCATCCCAGATTTTGAGCCGGAGATTCAGTGGTCTGAGCAGCTCGGTCGCTTTCAGCAGGCAAGTCAGTGCGTCAATATGCAGAAAGCATTGGCTGCTTTGGTAAATGGGCTTGCCGGTAAAGTTGTTGCTACTGGCATAGGTAATATCAAGTGTAACGGGGTGGTGCTTTTCGCTAAGTAGAACCAGATTGCCATTACTATTTATTGTCGTCACTGGAGTCTCCATACCAGGGCAAATAGCAAGCATAGTCACTATTTCACAGGTTTCCTGTATTTTTAGCGGGATATGGGGATCTGTTCATGCTGAGTCTGTTGAAGGGCGAGAACTTCTGCCCCACATCATTTTGCCACTACCTGAAAACCAAACATCTGAACTATCAGTAAACAAATCGGTCTTGTATGCAAAACCCTTTATTCAGGTCAGCATGTTTATGGAAAGTCTTCATCAGTCAATTCCCAGGTGTACGCCACTGACTCGTTGCGAGCAGAACTTTGATTTGCAATTGGGGCCACAGTGCAAGGTTTATGCCCTGGCCGTTGTGCATCATGTTTTATGTGCCTGCGGCCAGCTACTGCCCTACAAAAATGGTGATGCGAGTGCATTAAGCGCGCGTAAAATTGCCAAGTCCTGCGGTTCAGCCGTTGGTGAGATTACCTCGCCCGAGCTGTTCCAGAAAGTGGCCTGCGGGATGGGAATGGCCACCAGTTTACATGAATATAAAGACCCGGTTGAGATGGTGTCGCTGCTCGACCATGCCTTTCGAGCAGGACGTCATGTCATCGTTTTTGTCCAGATGGACCAGGATACCATCAGTCACCCGGCCTCATCCGACTGCCACAGTCAGTGGCTTGAGCACGCCATTGTGGTTGTCGGTTGGGGTTCAGACACTCTGACAACGCTTAAAGCCGAGGTTGATGTCAGTAAAGTGGAGTACAAAACCCTCAGCGTGACCTGTTTTAACCGATCCGGTGGTATAGAAGACATCAGCCTGTCCGAGATCTACAACAGCTCCTGTCAGGTGGCGGAACAGAGAAAGTGTGAGCGTTTCTACAAACATTTGACTCTCAAGCACCATTTACCAGATCGTACTATCAAGGACTCCTGGCTTGGCATCTGCAATTCATTTCGCAAAGGTAGGGGTTCTTGCTACTGGCACGATTTTGATTCCAGTTACCATCTTTACCTCAAGCTTCATCGCGAAAAGTATCCGGATTTGTACATATCCTACGACTCGGATGCCTTATTCGACAGGGCTGCATCGGGGCTTATTCCTGAAATTGTTACCCGCGAATCATTTTCGGACAACGGCAGTTTCCGAAAGAAACTGGTCGTTGTCTCCTTGAAGACGACAGATGATACCCATCGTGCGTTCTGACTCCCGTGATGGGCATCTGATAACTTTGATGCTTGGTCGGGCTTGTGGCGCGTGTTATTAAACTTGTATCGATTATCAGCTGCGCTGGTCGAAAAAACTGAAGATATACAAGACCAGCAGGTGGCTTTATGGACGGAGTATCCGGGAATGGGAGCGATCGGCCTGTGGATGGTCAGGATCAGAAACTACCAGGACAGTCAGTTGTGAGCGTGGTGGATAATGCTGAAAAGGCGTTACCTGAGTCTGAGCTCCATCATCATGAAACGGGTTTACGGGCACGAAGCGTATCCGGAACGGATCTCTCTGTGGGCTGGTCTAGCGCAGATGAAGACGCCTCCAGCGGGGACGAGGACAGTGCTGACAGTGTCAACGGTGATGAAGGTTTTGCTGATGTTGAGATTCCCGGCCTCAACAGTAGTCTGGATTCTTTTTCCCGGGCAGATGAAGACGACGATAACGATATCATCTTCAGAGATGACAACTCATCCGGGATTGGAAGTGCGCCAACGACTCCCGGCGAGAAACCAGAAGACCCCTGGTCGGTGCCTGCCAGCGCTGAAGAAAAGTTACCCAGGCCGGTCTCCTTGGGGGAAAATCCAGATAAGTCCAACGCTACTGCCAGTGAAATCAGCTGTAATAGTAATGCTGAATCTTCAGCCTGCGAGACGCTTGTGGTCAGATACTCACCCCGTGCCCCGGCAAAGAAGCCATGGATAATCCGAAGCCGCAGTATTGATGCCAGTGATGAAGAGGCTAAGGCGGTTTATGAGGCCGATCATCATGAGGCTCTGTTGCTCAGGTCGCTGAGCAGTGATTTTATTATCGGTTTTATTGGCTTTAACGGAATCATTGATACGAAGGACTACACCACGGAGCTGGTGCTCCAGGATGGCGGACTCAATATGGCCCGGGCGATCACTCAGGTGCTGCCGGATGAACGCGTCCCGACCATCGTTTCCTGGCTGTATGATCTGGCTCGTGGTCTGACGGTGCTGAAGCAGAACCGCATTTTGCACCGGGATATCAAACCGGACAATCTGCTGGTTGATATGATTGCGAACCGTCTGCGGATCGCCGATTTTGGTAATGCCCACCGGGTGGTTGAGGACCGCTTTCCCTGCGATGCCTCCGGTTCTGCCCGATATTCTGCGCCAGAAGTGAGAGAGTGCAAGCGACAGAATTACAGTGCTGATATTTACTCCGCTGGCATCTCATTTGTTGAGATTATGATGGATGCAGACTTGTTAACCATGCATACCTGGCAGGAATTTTGCCGAGAGAAGTTACCGGTAACACTTGCTGAACCTCATTGTCAGCATCGGTCAGCTCCCGAGCTGACGGCATTGGTCAACGGGATGATTGAAAAAAAAGCCAATCGGCGACCCTGGGCGGAAACGATTGTGCACACACTGCAGGGGCATGGTTTGCAACCATAAGTCGTTAACCAAATGAAATCGTATTTTCTGGCTAAGTGAGGAAGCGGTTACGTCAGTGTCGATGGTTTCTGCTCCGGTTTAATAATGGGGTAGCTTGCAGCCTCCGGCAGTTGATAGTGCCACCATTCAGTATCTAAAGGGTCAAAGCCAGCAAGATTCATGACGCCTGCCAGAAGCAGACGGTTGCGCTGCGCCTCAGCAGAAATCTGTTTATTGCCATGGTGTGCCAGGGGGCGAAAGTCATCAAATAGGGTTCCCATCTCAAGCTCATGACCAAAATGGTCAATAATAGTGAGGTCAATTGCTATCCCACGGCAGTGGCTGCACAGGCCGCTCTCCGGGTCGGAAACGTAATCAGGATCAGGAAAAAGCAGGAATAATTCTGCCTGAGCCGTTATTGGCCTGAAAGCATCCCATACTTTCAATTTCAAATTCAGTGGACGTAACAGCTCTGAAGCTCGTTTGATTCCCTGCGCGGCCAGTGGGTGAAGATAGCAGTCGTGGCTTTTATAAATCGGATGTCCGGTAAAATTCTTGCTGGTCGCATACGCCATTTCGATATCAATGCCAAACTGTTCTGCGGTAATGAGTTTCAGTTCTGTGGGCGCTTTCATGAAGACGATCTCACGTTTAATAACAGGAGAATTGGCTGTGACCAGATAGAAAGAATATGTTGAACTCAGTGTTTCAAGTGCTGGCTTTAAACCGCAGGAGTTATTATTTATCTGAGTTTAGACGATGGGCAGAAAGGGAGTACTAAGCCCGGTATCGCTTTTGCGAGAGATACCGGGATAGAAAAGCAGCTGAGGATTAACTGCGATCAGTTACAGCTATGTAGTCACGTTTTGTCTCACCGGTGTATAGCTGACGAGGACGCCCAATACGGTAATCACCGCTGATCATCTCATGCCAGTGGGCAATCCAGCCCGGAGTTCGACCGGTAGCAAAGATTACCGTGAACATTTCGGTTGGAATACCCAGTGCCTTGAGAATAATCCCGGAGTAGAAGTCCACATTGGGGTAGAGCTTCTTCTTGATAAAGTACTCATCCTCCAGGGCGATTTTCTCCAGACGCTTGGCAATCCGGAACAGAGGGTCATCTTCAAGGCCCAGTTCCGTCAGCACTTCATCGCAGGTTTGCTTCATGACTTTGGCGCGAGGGTCAAAGTTCTTGTAAACACGGTGGCCAAAGCCCATCAGGCGGAATGGGTCGTCTTTGTCTTTTGCTTTGGCAATGTACTCATCGATATTGGCTTCATCCCCAATCTCGTTCAGCATCACCAGCACCGCTTCATTGGCACCGCCATGAGCAGGGCCCCAGAGGGCAGCGATACCGGCGGCGATACAGGCAAATGGGTTGGCTCCGGAAGAGCCTGCAAGACGAACGGTGGAGGTGGAGGCATTCTGCTCATGGTCCGCATGGAGCAGGAAAATGCGATCCATTGCCTTGGCCAGAACAGGCTTGACTTCATACTCTTCACAGGGTGTGGCAAACATCATGTGGAGGAAGTTGCCACCGTAGCTCAGGTCATTGCGTGGGTAAACAAACGGCTGGCCAATGGAGTATTTGTAGGCCATGGCAGCAAGCGTAGGCATTTTGGAAATCAGGCGATAGGCACAGATTTCGCGATGCACTTCATTGGTGATGTCCAGTGAGTCGTGATAGAACGCCGACAGGGCTCCGACAACACCACACATAACCGCCATTGGGTGAGCATCACGACGGAATCCGGAAAACAGATCGCTCATCTGTTCATGGAGCATGGTGTGACGCATGATGGTGTTTTCGAACTTTTCTTTTTCCTGGCGATTGGGGAGGTCTCCATAAAGCAGCAGGTAACAGGTTTCCAGATAATCAGACTGCTCGGCCAGCTGTTCTATTGGATAGCCACGATGCAGGAGGATACCTTTGTCGCCATCGATGTAAGTAATTTTCGACTCACAGGATGCAGTGGAAACGAAGCCCGGATCGTAGGTGAACAGACCGTTGGAAGTCAGCCCCCTGACATCAACAACATCAGGCCCGAGAGAGCCTGAATAAATGGGTAACTCCAGTGTCTGGTCCGTGCCGTCAATGGAGAGTAGAGCTTTCTTGTCAGCCATTTATGGCCTCCTGTCATGCCGTTTGGTCTCGTTATAGTTACTTTAGATGGATACTTTTTACAAAATGAAGCCGGAAAAAATCACAAATAAAGCCGGGAGACTGTTTAAAAAATATTCAAATTAGTTGTAAGTAGCTCCCTTTTACGGTTTGACCACTATAGAGACATAAATTTTTTTGTCAAACGAACTGATTATGAATGTAATCCGTAACAAATCTATGAAAAACGGCTTGGTCTTTTAGGGGTAATTGCCTAACAAGGTGAGCAATTGTAATTACCTGTTAGAGTGTATATACTCCGATCCCGAAGCCGTTAGGGTTGGTTCTTCGGTCCACCGGCTTTAAATTGAGGGGAAATCGTATATTTCGCATTTAGCGTTTCTCCACTTGCTTGTCGTAGGGTCCAGAGAACCTGGATGTTCTTGCTGATTCTGCTGTGTACGCTACCGAGCGTTGGGGCAAAAGAGTGAATAGCAAAAGACCTGTCAATCTCGATATAACAACAATCAAATTACCCCTGCCTGCATACACTTCGATATTGCACCGCATATCGGGTGTTATCCTGTTTATTGGTTTGGGTTTTATTCTTTATGGACTGGAATTGTCGCTTGCTTCCGAGGAGTCATTTGACGCCCTCAAGGCCTTGCTGTCAGCTCCCCTGGCAAAATTCATAATCTGGGGCATTCTGTCTGCCCTGATTTATCATTTGATTGCCGGAGTGAAACATCTGTTGATGGATATGGATGTGGGTGATGGCAAGGAGTCTGGAAGTCTCGGATCTATTGTGACTCTGGTTCTTTCAACAGTGCTGATTATCCTTGCGGGGGTTTGGGTATGGTAACCAATATTACCAATTTGTCCCGCAGTGGGCTTTATGACTGGATGCTGCAAAGGCTGACGGCAGTGGTTCTTGGTGTCTATTCAGTGTTTCTACTGGGCTACCTGGTTATCAATCCGGATCTGCAGTATGACCAGTGGGGTGAGCTCTTTGATGAAACCTGGATGCGGATTTTTACCCTGCTGGCGTTGATCTCTATCCTGGCTCATGCCTGGATCGGTATGTGGACGATCACCACTGACTATTTTAATGATCGCGCTTTTGGCAGTAAGTCTGTCCTTATCCGTTTTCCTTTGCAGGTTGTGTGCTTTATTGCTCTGTTCAGTTATGTGATCTGGGGCGTGCAAATTCTTTGGGGGCTTTAACCGATGTCAGCACTTCGTACCCTGACCTATGATGCCATCGTTATAGGTGGTGGGGGAGCAGGCATGCGTGCCGCGCTCCAGCTTACCCAGGCCGGAATTAAAACGGCCTGCGTCAGTAAAGTATTTCCTACCCGTTCTCACACGGTATCTGCCCAGGGCGGTATCACCTGTGCTATTGCCAGTGCCGATCCTAAAGATGACTGGCGCTGGCATATGTTCGATACCGTGAAAGGCTCCGACTATATTGGTGACCAGGACGCCATTGAGTATATGTGTTCGGTGGGTCCGCAGGCGGTTTTCGAACTGGAGCATATGGGCTTGCCATTCTCCCGGACTGAAGAGGGACGAATTTACCAGCGTCCGTTCGGAGGTCAGTCCAAAGATTTTGGTAAGGGTGGTCAGGCTGCCAGAACCTGTGCAGCAGCAGACCGTACTGGTCACGCACTGCTGCACACCTTGTATCAGGCTAACCTGAAGGGCGGCACAACCTTCCTTAACGAGTGGTATGCCGTTGATCTGGTGAAGAATCAGAAAGGTCAGGTTGCCGGTGTTATCGCCATTGATATTGAAAGTGGCGAAACCGTTTATATCAAAGCAAAAGCCACAGTCATGGCCACCGGTGGTGCAGGTCGTATTTACGCTTCCACTACCAATGCCCTGATCAATACCGGTGACGGTATCGGTATGGCTTTGCGTGCCGGATATCCGATGCAGGATATGGAGATGTGGCAGTTCCATCCTACAGGCATTCATGGTGCAGGCGTACTGGTGACAGAGGGTTGCCGTGGCGAAGGTGGTTACCTGATTAACAGTGAGGGCGAACGCTTTATGGAGCGTTATGCGCCAAACGCCAAAGACCTTGCTGGCCGGGATGTCGTTGCCCGTTCTATGGTGATCGAGATTCTTGAAGGGCGTGGTTGTGGTCCCAATAAGGATCACGTTCTGCTGAAGCTGGATCATCTCGGTGAAGAGACTCTGAACCTGCGTCTGCCCGGTATCTGTGAACTGTCTAAAACCTTTGCACATGCCGATCCTGTGAAAGTGCCGGTACCTGTGGTGCCCACCTGCCATTATATGATGGGTGGGATTCCCACCAATGTTGGCGGTCAGGCTCTGCGTCAGGATGGGGCCGGTAATGATGAAGTGATTGAAGGCCTTTATGCCTGTGGTGAGGCGGCCTGTGTTTCTGTTCATGGTGCCAACCGTCTGGGTGGTAACTCTCTGCTGGATCTGGTGGTCTTTGGTCGCGCTGCTGGCCTGCAGATTGAGAAAAACCTGAAAGATGGCTTTGACTCTGTGGACGCCTCAGACAGTGATGTGGAAGCAGCCTTGTCACGACTCGATCGCCTGAACAAATCAAGCAGTGGTGAAAGCGTTGCCAAAGTGCGTGCTGACTTGCAGAACACCATGCAGCTCTATTTTGGTGTGTTCCGTGAAGGTGAGAGCATGCAGAAAGGTCTAAAGCTGCTGGATGAGCTGGGTGAGCGGCTGGCCAATCTGCATCTGGAGGACAAGAGTCAGGCATTCAACACCGCCAGGGTTGAAGCACTTGAGTTGGAAAACCTGTATCAGGTGGCTTATGCAACAGCTGTTTCCGCCGAGGTCAGAACAGAGTCCCGTGGTGCTCATGCCCGTAATGATTACCAGGAGCGGGATGATGAAAACTGGCTGGCGCACTCGCTTTACTCACCGATTGATCAATCAGTAAGTAAGCGTGCTGTTAACTTTGCTCCGGCAACCATGGAGGCATTTCCTCCCAAGGCAAGAAGCTACTGAGGGAGAGAGGCTTATGAAGGTAAGTATCTATCGCTATAACCCGGAAGCCGACAAAAAGCCCTACATGATGGACTTTGATGTCGATATCCCGGAAGGCCGGGACCTGATGGTTCTGGACGTTCTGAATCTGATTAAAGAGCAGGATCCAACGCTGGTTTACCGACGTTCCTGTCGAGAGGGTGTTTGTGGCTCCGATGGCTTGAGTATTGGCGGTACCAATGGTCTGGCCTGCATTACCCCTTTGTCAGAAGCTGTCAGGGGAAATAAACTGGTTATTCGTCCGCTGCCCGGGTTGCCAGTAATCAGGGACCTGGTGGTTGATATGAGTCTGTTCTACAAACAGTACGAAAAGATCAAGCCATACCTGATTAACGATACGCCAGCGCCAGCCATTGAACGGCTCCAGTCCCCTGAAGACAGGGAGAAACTGGATGGGCTTTATGAGTGTATTCTTTGCGCCTGCTGCTCAACAGCCTGTCCTTCCTTCTGGTGGAACCCTGATAAATTTGTTGGTCCTTCCGGCCTGTTGCAAGCTTATCGTTTCCTTGCCGATAGCAGGGATACAGCGACAGAGGAGCGTCTGGCAGATCTTGATGACCCATTCAGTGTTTTCCGTTGCCGGGGTATCATGAACTGCGTCAATGTCTGCCCCAAAGGCTTGAACCCGACACGGGCTATTGGTCATATCAGGCAGATGTTGTTTAAGAGTGCAACATAGTTGCGGGTCATTCCAGCCTGTCTTTGCTGGTTGGTGGTAAAAAGGTAACCCTGTAAATTCTTTTTCCGGGGTACTCAAGAACCATAAAGCTGAAAAGTCAGCTATGCTCTGTCAGGAGAGTGCAGGCGACCTCTGACAATACAAAGCCTGTAATTGAATATATTTTTAAACTAAATAAATTGTGCTGCTGCCATCCGGAATTATGGGGCCGCAATAGCTTGAACCAGCAGGGGCGGTCGGAAAACATCCGACCCTATCTGAGGGGGATCGTTCACTGACTGGCTATCGACATCATCAGTGACCTCTGTTTTTCAGCCAGTCAGGCTTGTCAAAGCAGATTTCCCGGGATAAGCCCCAGACTCACGGGGTAATGATCATGCAAGAAGGTGTAATGCAGCGGATGTGGAGTTCTTCCCACATTGCAGGGGGAAATGCTGCATACGTCGAGGATATGTACGAACGCTATCTGCGCGATCCCAACAGCGTAGAAGTACAGTGGCGTGACTATTTTGAAAAGTTGCCCCCGGTAAGTGGTGGTGGAGCGGATGTTCCACATTCTACCATCCAGGAAAATTTCATCCTTATGGCGCGTCAGCGTCAGACTACCCGCCCGATTCAGACATCATCGGTTTCCAGTGATCACGAACGCAAGCAGGTTCAGGTTTTGCGTTTGATCAGCGCTTTTCGGATTCGCGGTCATCAGCAGGCTGTTATTGATCCTCTCGGTGTGATGAAACGGGAAGAGTTTCCTGATCTATCCCTGGCATACCACGGTCTCAGCGAAGCGGATCTGGATACCGAGTTTCATACTTCAACGTTGTTTATTGGCAAGGAACACGCTTCTCTCCGGGAAATATACGATGCCTTAAAAGCCACCTATTGCCAGTCAATTGGTGTTGAATATATGCACATTCCCCAGACAGAAGAACGCCGCTGGTTTCAGAGTCGTATGGAAAGTGTTCGCAGCCGCCCGGAAGTAGGAGTAGAAGCCAAGCTGCACTTGCTGGAACGATTGACTGCAGCGGAAGGTCTGGAAAAATACCTGGGGACCAAGTTTCCCGGAACCAAACGGTTTGGCCTGGAAGGTGGTGAGTCTCTGATCCCCATGCTGGATGAGATTATTCAGCGCTCCGGCTCCTATGGTTCGAAGGAGCTGGTGATCGGCATGGCTCACCGTGGCCGCTTGAACGTACTGGTCAATATTCTGGGTAAGAAGCCCGGAGATCTGTTTGACGAATTTGAAGGCAAGAAGCTGGTTGAACGCGGCTCTGGTGATGTGAAATACCATCAGGGCTTCTCTTCCAATGTGATGACGCCGGGTGGTGAGGTGCATCTTGCCCTGATGTTTAACCCATCGCATCTGGAAATTGTTACCCCGGTGGTTGAGGGTTCAGTCAGAGCCCGTCAGGACCGTCGAAAAGATTCAGTGGGCAACAAAGTAGTGCCAATTGCCATTCACGGTGATGCCGCTTTTGCGGGGCAGGGGGTTGTGATGGAAACCCTGCAAATGTCCCAGACCCGTGCCTATAAAACCGGTGGCACCATCCATATCATCATTAACAACCAGGTTGGCTTTACCACCAGTTTCCGTGAAGATGCCCGTTCCACAGAATACTGTACCGATGTTGCCAAGATTGTCGGGGCACCGATCCTTCATGTTAACGGTGATGACCCTGAGGCGGTTCAGTTTGCTACCAAACTGGCCCTTGATTACCGCATGGAGTTCCATAAAGACATTGTTGTAGACCTGGTCTGTTACCGTCGTCGCGGGCACAATGAGGCGGATGAGCCGTCCGCCACTCAGCCGATGATGTACAGCAAGATTAAATCCCACACGACCACCAGGGATCTTTATGCCAAGGTTCTGCTGGGTGAAGGTGTGATCAGTGAGGCGGCTGATAAAGAGCTGGTAGAGAGTTTCCGTAATGCCCTCGACAACGGTGAGCATGTGGTCAAGGCCCTGGTAAAAGAGCCTAATAAAGAGCTCTTTGTGGATTGGGCACCCTATCTTGGTCACGAATGGACTGCCCGCCATGATACCCGTGTCGCCGTGGGAACACTGCAATCATTAGGCCAGAAGCTGTGTGAAATTCCCGAAGGTTTTGTGTTGCAGCGTCAGGTCAGCAAGATCGTTGAGGATCGTCGTAAAATGGCGGCAGGAGCCCTGCCGATTAACTGGGGGTGTGCTGAACTGCTGGCCTATGCGTCACTGCTGATGGAAGGCAGTGAAGTTCGAATTACCGGGCAGGACGTTGGTCGGGGAACATTTTCTCACCGCCATGCGGTATTCCATAACCAGAAAGATGGCTCGACGTTGGTGAACCTGACCAAACTTTCCCCGGAGCAGCCACGATTCCAGATCTGGGACTCATTCCTGTCCGAGGAAGCGGTTCTGGCTTTTGAGTACGGCTACGCAGCAACAACGCCCAATGCACTGGTTATCTGGGAAGCTCAGTTTGGTGATTTTGCCAACGGTGCCCAGGTGGTTATTGACCAGTTTATTTCCAGTGGCGAGCACAAGTGGGGGCGCCTGTCAGGCCTCACCATGCTGCTCCCTCATGGTTATGAAGGTCAGGGGCCGGAGCACTCATCGGCCAGACTTGAGCGATTCCTGCAGCTGTGTGCGGAACACAACATTCAGGTCTGCGTTCCGACAACGCCAGCACAGGTGTTCCATATGTTGAGACGGCAGATGCTGCGTCCGCTGCGTAAACCGTTGGTGGCATTTACCCCCAAGAGTCTGCTCCGTCACAAACAGGCCACCTCCTCTCTGGAAGAGCTGGCAGAGGGCAGTTTCCAGACGATTATCCCCGAGGTTGACGGTCATGAGCCATCAGTGATCACCCGGATGATTATGTGCTCAGGCAAGGTCTACTATGATCTGCTGGAAAAGAAGAGAACGGAAGGGCTGACTGATACGGTGATTATCCGCATTGAACAGCTTTACCCATTCCCTCAGGATGATCTGGATGAACTCATTGTCAGTTATCCAAACCTGAAAGATGTGGTCTGGTGTCAGGAAGAGCCAATGAACCAGGGGGCGTGGTACTGTAGTCAGCATCACATGCGTCGCTCAGTTGCCGTTCATCCGAATAAAACAATGAGTCTCAAGTACGCAGGGCGCGAAGCATCAGCCGCTCCGGCATGTGGCTATATGTCAATACATGCCCAGGAACAGCAGCAATTGGTAAATGATGCTTTCAGCATTTGAATAATGATAATTTACTGCTCATGCTGAGCAGTAATATTGGTTAAACGGCCAGCAGGTACTATTTATCGATCTGGCCAGAGCGTTTAACACAGTTTCTGTGAATAACGCTTAAAGGGGCGAAGACGCAAAGGATCAATAATGGCCACAGAAATTAAAGCACCTACCTTTCCTGAATCCGTTGCTGATGGCACCGTTGCAACCTGGCACAAGCAGCCCGGTGAACAATGCCATCGGGATGAACTGCTGGTTGATATTGAAACCGATAAAGTGGTTCTTGAAGTTGTTGCACCGGCAGATGGTGTTTTGAGTGAAATTATCAAGCCTGAAGGTGAAGTTGTTCTCAGCAGTGAAGTGGTTGGAATTTTCCAGGAGGGGGCTTCTGCTGGCACCGCCCCGGCTGCCGCTGAAGCTTCAGCTACTCCTGCAGCTTCACCGGAAGCCATTAAGGAAGAGCCCATTCTCAATCCTGCAGCACGCCGGATGGCTGATGAGAAAGGCCTTGATCCAGCAGCTATTCCCGGTACCGGTAAAGGTGGCCGTGTAACCAAGGAAGATGTGGTTCGTCATGTTGAAGCTGGTGCTCAGGTGTCACCAGCCCCGACAGTTGATGCCACTCCGGCAGTGTCCACGGCTGCTGCACCAGCACCTCAGGTCGAGGCAACCGCACCGGTGTTTGCCGGTGAGCGTGTAGAGAAACGGGTACCCATGACCCGCCTGCGAGCCAAGGTTGCCGAGCGTCTGGTTCAGGCCCAGCAGAATGCGGCCATGTTGACTACTTTCAACGAGATCAACATGAAACCGGTTATGGAGCTTCGTGCCCAGTACAAAGATACCTTTGAGAAGCGTCATGGCGTACGACTTGGTTTTATGTCTTTCTTTGTCAAGGCCTGTGTTGAAGCGCTCCGCCGTCATCCAGTGGTCAACGCCTCTATTGATGGCAATGATATTGTCTACCATGGCTACCAGGATATTGGTGTTGCCGTTTCCAGTGATCGCGGGCTGGTAGTACCAGTGCTTCGTAACACCGAAGATATGAGCCTTGCTGATATTGAGGCAAAAATCCGTGAGTTCGGTAAAAAGGCAATGGATGGCAAGCTCGGCATCGATGAAATGACCGGTGGAACGTTCACCATTTCCAATGGCGGTGTATTCGGTTCACTGTTGTCAACGCCCATCCTGAATCCACCACAGTCGGCCATCCTGGGAATGCATAAAATTCAGGAACGTCCCATGGCGGTTAACGGCAAGGTTGAAATTTTACCCATGATGTACCTTGCCCTGTCCTATGACCACCGTCTGCTGGATGGCAAGGACGCAGTTACCTTTCTTGTGACCATCAAGGAACTGCTGGAAGATCCGGCCAGAATGCTTCTGGACGTTTGATTCCGGATTGTACCGGGCAGCCTTATTTTTTCTATTAAGCGGTGCTGCCCATTATTGACTTGACCCGTATACCTTGTTTTATAAACCGTTTTGGAAATAACTTATGGCAAATCAGTTCGACGTGGTAGTTATTGGCGCAGGCCCTGCCGGTTACGTCTGTGCTATTCGTGCAGCCCAGCTGGGGCTGAAAACTGCCTGTATCGAGAAGTGGTCCGATGACAAGGGTAAGGCCAAACTGGGCGGTACCTGCCTGAATGTTGGCTGTATCCCTTCCAAGGCCCTTCTGGATAGCTCCCACAAATTTATTGAAGCCAAGGAAGATTTTGTCAGGCACGGCATTAAGCACAGCGGTGTAGATATCGATGTCCCTGCAATGCTTGCCCGCAAGGACAATATTGTGAACCAGCTGACTACCGGTGTTACCGGTCTGTTCAAGGCAAATGGTGTGACCTTGCTGGAAGGTGCCGGTAAAGTGCTGTCTGGCAAGCAGGTTGAATTAACCAGGGCTGACGGTTCTGTCGAAGTGGTTGATGCTGCCAACGTGGTGATTGCCACTGGCTCCCGTCCCATTGAAATTCCCCCCACACCGCTGACTGAAGGCCTTATTGTTGACTCTACCGGTGCTCTTGAGTTTCAGGAAGTCCCGAAGCGTCTCGGGGTTATTGGTGCCGGTGTTATTGGTCTGGAACTGGGGTCTGTCTGGGGAAGGCTGGGCGCTGAAGTGGTTGTCCTTGAAGCCCAGGATAAATTCCTGGCCCTGGCTGACCAGCAAATCGCCAAAGAAACCCAGAAGATTTTCAAAAAGCAGGGACTGGACATTCGCCTGGGTGCACGGGTGACCGGTTCTGAAGTCAAGGGTAGCGAAGTTGAAGTAACCTATCAGGATGCCAATGGTGATGAACAGAAGCTGACCTTTGATAAACTGATTGTTGCTGTCGGTCGTCGCCCCTATACAGAAAACCTGCTGGCTACTGACTCCGGTGTCAATCTGGATGAACGCGGTTTTATTTTTGTTGATGATAACTGTGCCACTGACGTTCCCGGCGTTTATGCGGTTGGGGACGTGGTCCGGGGTCCGATGCTCGCTCATAAGGGCAGTGAAGAAGGCATTATGGTGGCGGAAATCATTGCTGGTCAGAAAGCACAGATGAACTATGACCTGATTCCTTCGGTGATTTATACTCACCCTGAAGTGGCATGGGTTGGTAAAACCGAAGAAGAAGTCAAGGCCAGTGGTGACGAGTACAAAGTGGGTACCTTCCCGTTTGCCGCCAGTGGTCGTGCGCTGGCTGCCAATGATACCCATGGCATGGTCAAGGTGATTGCCGACAAGGTAACGGACCGTATTCTTGGCGTTCATGTTGTGGGCCCAAGCGCAGCTGAGCTGGTGCAACAGGGGGTTATTGCCATGGAGTTCGCTGCCAGCAGTGAAGATCTTGCGCTGACCATTTTCTCACACCCAACCCTGAGTGAAGCACTGCACGAAGCAGTTCTGGCGGTTGATGGCCACGCTATCCATATTGCCAATCGCAAACGTCGTTAAACGTATCTTAAGGGGAGCGGTCAGGGTCGACTTGCTCCTTTCTTCATAGACAATATCCAGGGATATGGTTTGACGAGAAACTTAAAAACAACGCTCAAATAAGAAAGAGGGCCGCGTCAGAATGAATCTTCATGAATATCAGGGCAAACAACTCTTTGCCAAATATGGACTGCCCGTCTCTCAGGGCGTCGCTGCGGATACGCCAGAGCAGGCTGCTGCTGCTGCCGATGAAATCGGTGGTAATCAGTGGGTGGTTAAGGCCCAGGTGCACGCCGGTGGTCGTGGTAAGGCGGGTGGTGTGAAGCTGGTCTCCAGCAAAGACGAAATCCGCGCGTTCGCCGAGCAGTGGTTAGGTAAAAACCTGGTCACTTATCAGACCGATGAAAATGGCCAGCCGGTCAGCAAGATACTGGTTGAAAGCTGCACTGATATTGATCAAGAGCTTTATCTTGGCGCTGTTGTTGATCGCGCAACCCGTCGCATCGTGTTTATGGCCTCCACTGAAGGTGGGGTTGAAATTGAGAAGGTGGCGGAAGAAACACCGGAAAAAATCCTTAAGGCGACCATTGATCCCCTGACCGGTGCCCAACCTTATCAGGCCCGTGAGCTGGCTTTCAAACTGGGTCTGGAAGGAAAGCAGATCAAGCAGTTTACCCAGATTTTCCTTGGTCTGGCGAAACTCTTCCAGGAATGCGACCTTGCCCTGCTGGAGATCAACCCGCTGGTAATCACCAAAGAAGGTGACCTGCACTGCCTGGATGCGAAAATCAACATTGATAGCAACGCCCTGTACCGTCAGCCACAGTTAAAAGCCATGCATGATCCTTCCCAGGAAGATGCCCGTGAAGCCCATGCCGCTGAGTGGGAGCTTAACTACGTCGCACTGGATGGCAACATTGGCTGCATGGTGAATGGTGCAGGCCTTGCTATGGGGACCATGGATATCGTTAAGCTGCATGGCGGTGCGCCTGCCAACTTCCTGGATGTTGGTGGTGGTGCAACCAAAGAGCGTGTCACCGAAGCCTTCAAGATCATTCTCTCTGATGACAGTGTGAAAGCCGTTCTGGTCAATATCTTTGGTGGTATTGTCCGCTGTGATCTGATTGCTGAAGGTATTATCGGTGCGGTTAAAGAAGTCGGCGTTGAAGTTCCTGTCGTGGTTCGCCTGGAGGGCAACAATGCCGACCTGGGTGCGCAGACCCTTGCCAACAGTGGACTTGATATCATCGCGGCCAACAGTTTGACCGAGGCTGCCCAACAGGTAGTTAAGGCAGCGGGGAACCAGTAATGAGCATTTTAATTAATAAAGACACCAAAGTTATCTGCCAGGGGTTCACCGGTGCCCAGGGGACTTTTCACTCCGAACAGGCCATTGCTTACGGCACTCGCATGGTGGGTGGCGTAACACCGGGCAAAGGTGGTCAGACTCATCTGGACCTGCCCGTCTTCAATACGGTGGCTGAAGCGGTTGATCAGACCGGTGCAGAAGCGTCGGTTATCTATGTTCCTGCGCCTTTCTGTAAGGACTCCATTCTTGAAGCTGCTTATGCTGGCATCAAGTTGATTGTCTGCATCACTGAAGGTATTCCTACGCTGGATATGCTGGAATGCAAGGTCAAGTGTGATGAATTGGGTGTTCGTCTTATCGGTCCCAACTGCCCGGGTGTTATCACGCCAGGTGAGTGCAAGATCGGTATTATGCCGGGCCATATCCATCTGCCGGGCAAGGTGGGTATTGTTTCCCGTTCCGGCACGCTGACCTATGAAGCGGTCAAACAGACCACCGATTATGGCTTTGGTCAGTCTACCTGTGTTGGTATTGGTGGTGACCCTATTCCCGGTTCCAACTTTATCGATATTCTGGAACTGTTCCAGAATGATGACAAGACTGAAGCTATCGTGATGATTGGTGAAATCGGTGGTTCTGCTGAAGAAGAAGCGGCTGCTTATATCAAGGAGCATGTCACCAAACCTGTCGTCTCTTACATTGCCGGTGTCACAGCGCCTCCGGGCAAGCGGATGGGCCATGCCGGTGCGATTATTGCCGGTGGTAAGGGGACTGCCGATGAGAAGTTTGCGGCACTTGAATCTGCAGGTGTCAAGACGGTTCGCAGTCTGGCGGATATCGGTGAAGCTCTGAAAGAAGTGACCGGTTGGTAAAACAACCGGTTCAGGTAACAAAAAAAAAGGCCGGATTTATATCCGGCCTTTTTTGTGATGGAAAATACTGGATCAGAGGTCAGGCTGCGTAAGCATCTTCAAGGATTTCACGGGAGGTATTGAGATCCTGGTCACCGGTCTCTGACAGAGCCGTCATGCCATGGGCTTCCAGAGCCTTGATCACGTTCTCAATCTGGTTGTGCTCAACACCATACTGTGACAGTCGTGTTTTTACACCCAGGGATTCAAAGAAATCGCGGGTTTTCTCAATAGCGAGATCAACCTTTTCATCGTCACTACCTTCTCTGATATCCCAAACGCGTTCTGCATACTGCACCAGTTTTGTTCGCTTCTTATCTTTGCGCAGCTTCCACAGGGATGGCAGAACCACTGCCAGACTCTGGGCGTGGTCCAGGCCAAACAGGTCAGTCAGCTCGTGGCCAATCATGTGGGTGCCCCAGTCCTGGGGAACGCCAACACCAATATAGCCATTCAGGGCCGAAGTGGCACTCCACATCAGGTTGGCACGGGCATCGTAGTTGTCTGGCTCAGCCAGCGTTACCGGGCCCACTTCAATCAGCGTTTTCAGAATACCTTCCGCCATACGATCCTGAATCCGGGCGTCAACAGGGTAGGTAACATACTGTTCAAGTACATGAACGAAGGCATCCACTACGCCATTGGCGATTTGCACCGGCGGCAGGGTGAAGGTCAGTGATGGGTCCAGAATGGAAAACTGAGGGTAGAGCAGTGGACTCATAACCGGCAGTTTGCCAATGTCGTGAGAAATAACGGCACCCATGTTCATCTCAGAACCTGTGGCCGGTAAGGTGGCAACCGTACCCAGTGGAATGGCAGTGGTGATCGGCGCACCGGCAAAACCTGCCTTGAGCAGATCCACTTCGTCACCTTCATAAGGTGCTGCCGCAGCAACAAACTTGGTGCCATCCATGACAGAGCCGCCACCAACCGCCAGCAGGAAGTCAATGTTTTCAGCACGGACGATCTCAACTGCTTTCATCAGGGTGTTAAAGGTTGGGTTTGGCTCGATACCGCTGAACTCAAAAACTTCACGGTTACCTAATCCGGCCAGCACCTTTTCCAGGGTACCGAATTTCTTCACACTGCCACCGCCGTAAAGGACCAGTACTTTGGCATTAGCCGGTACCAGTTGATCCAGTTCCTGCAGACGGTCCTGGCCAAACACAATGTGGGTTGGATTCTGATAATTAAAATTCATCATTGCGATTCTTCCTCATTAAATTTCCTAGCCAGCGTAGATTATCCTTTCTGTGCAGGAATAGAATAACCATAACTTGCAAAGTCATGCCTAAAACGATCAGTAGTGGTTTTTTTATGTATTGGGTGAAGCTATGCTGTGCCTAAATTACCGATCAGAAGATAAGACATGACGCCATTAGCCCAGACCCTCTCTCCTTTGGCCAAAGAAGAGGGCTATAACAAAACCCATATTCCCGGCGTTGGCGTTTTTAAAGCCAGCGAATCCAGAGAACGTGAGCCACTGTGCTATAGCCAAGGTATTATCATTGTAGCCCAGAGTGCAAAACGGATTTACCTGGAGCAGCAGGCTTATGAATATAATCCGGATAACTATCTGGTACTGACTTTGCCTATTCCTGCGGAATGCGAAACCATTGTTGCTGAAGATAAGCCATTATTATCCATGCTGGTCGATATCGATATCAGCCTGTTGCATCCGCTGGTGCGATTGTTCGACCACCATCAACAGGCGACAGACACCATGGAAGATCTGTTAGAGGCACGAAGCAGTTTATATGTCAGCCCGGTGACGGATGTTTTCTCAGCAACGGTGTTAAGGCTGGCTCAGTGCCTTCACTCGCCGCTGGAGAGTGAAGCCTTAGGCAAAGGGCTGGTGCAAGAGTTGCTTTTTCATGTTCTTAACGGGGAGCAGGCTGCGCCATTATTTGCCCTGGCCAGACACAATACGCATATCGCCCGTCTGGAGCGGGCAATGAAGTATATGCACGAGCATTATGATCAGTCCCTTGATGTTGGGCACCTGGCCTCTATGGCTAATATGAGTCCATCAACCTTCCATCGTAATTTCCGGTATATGACATCATCGTCGCCTATTCAGTACCTGAAGAAACTGCGCCTGAGTCGGGCCAGAGAGTTGTTACAGGATCACGGGGTCAGAGTAAAGCAGGCAGCTGCAGAGGTTGGCTATGAGAGCCCAACGCAATTCAGCAGGGAATTTAAACGTTACTTCGGGTTAACGCCTCAGGCATGTGCGGCAGCCTGATTTTGTCAGGCGGTGGCAGGGTTGATTAAGTAGTTAACCAAATGAAATCATATATTTCTGACTAAGTTGTCAGTCACTCTGCGGCGTTGCAACTCCGGTCACATAGCTACGGCTATGCTCCCTACGTTGCGCCTTGCATAGCAACTGCCCACTTAGCCAGAAATATACGATTCCATTTGGCCAACTACTTATTAGCCATTGTCTGAAGTTACTTTCAATTTCATTGCTGCCTTTTTCTGGTGTTCTTATAGCCATCGTCGTGAAATTTCCTTATCCTCGCGCTTTTTTCTCAGGAGCCTGCCAGTGGATGCCCTTGATCTGAATCCGGACAAATATCGACTTGCCAGAGCTCTACGTCCTTTCTCATATTCTGTTGCCCTGGTAACCTGCGGCCTTGGCGTGGTAATGGCTTATCAGCAGGGTGTTGGCGACTGGCGCAGAGCACTGCTGGTTATGTTGGCTGGCGTATTGCTTCAGGCTGCCAGCAATCTTGCCAATGACCATGCTGATCTGGTGTTGTGGAAAAAACGTTCTGGAGAGTTGGCAAGGCAGGTGGTTAAGCAGATTCATCGAAACTTTATCCTGGCGGGGTTTTGTGCCCTGATTGCCTGCATGATGGGACTATTGTTGGTAATCGATGTTGGCTGGCCGTTATTGTTGCTTGGTGTCTTTGGTGTCGTCGGCGGTTATTTTTATACCGGTGAACCCATTGTCTATAAACATCGCGGCTGGGGGGTGCCGGCAGTATTTCTGTTTACTGGTGTACTGATGGTCAGTGGTGCCTTTTATGCCGTTGGAGGGTACTGGAATAATGAAGTGGTCTGGATGTCGATTCCGGTGAGTTTGCTGGCTTCTGCGTTGTTGCTGTCCAATGAGATCCGGGATTACCTGGATGATATCAGTCACAATATTCGCACGTTAACCGTTCGTATGGGACTGGTTCCAGCGAAATGCCTTTATGCCGTGCTGTTACTGGCAGGGTTTCCTCTCAGTTTTCTGTTGTATTATTCGGGCGAGTTGGATAACCCGCTTTATCTGCTGATAGCGCTGCCTTTTGCCATTGCGCCGCTCAGATTGCTTGCCAACCATTCTGGTGATGCTGAGATGGTTCGTTTGCCTCCTCTGACAGGACGTTTTTTTATCGTCTTTGGCCTGGGATTTATGCTTTCAATTGTATTTTAAGTGAGAGGGCGTAAAGGGGCTCTGAAATACAATAAACCCTATGCCGTTTATCGGGTATCTTAAAACCCCGCTTGAGTCTCGGCACAATACAGGCCATTACCGTCAGTCCTTGTTTCTCAGATCATAGGTTTTTGCATCAAATAACTCTTCGGGTTGGTTCGGAAGGTTAATAGCCTGTCTGCCGTTGCTATTACCGATAAGCTTCAGTTTGGTGAATCGATCCCGGGTCGCTTTTACCAGTGTTTCCGAGTTACGCATAATGGTGGGGCGGATAAACAACATCAGGTTCTTTTTTTCATCGCCGCTCTGGTTATAACGGAAGAGGTTGCCCAAAATTGGGATGCTCCCAAGCAGTGGTACTTTTTTCCTGCTTTTGGATTTGATGTCTTCAATCAGTCCACCAATAACGACGGTTTGTCCATCATCCACCAGTACCGAGGTCTTCAGGGAGCGGGTGTTGAACAGCAGGTCATTGCTATCGGAGCCAAGCAACTGTTTGGTGGTGCCCACATCCAGTGAAGAAACCTCTTGCTCCAGCATCAGTCTCAGGCTGTTGCCTTCGTTGATATGGGGGGTGATCTTGAGTTTTAGCCCCACATCCTTGCGTTCAGTGGTGGTAAAAGGGTTATTACTATTGCCACTGGATGACGTCTGGTATGAGCCGGTTTTGATGGGAATGTTTTTGCCGATAATCAGCTCTGCCTCTTCATTATCCAGGGTCAGCATGCTGGGGGTAGAGAGGATATTGTTATTGGACTTTGCGCTTAAGGCGCTGACCAGAACGCCGAAGTTATCAGCGCGCAGCGCCAGGGATCCGAGGGCAATACCGGTGTTATCCAGAATATGTCCGGTTATGCTGCTTTTAATACTGTTACCTGAATCGGAGCTGGTTGATGTACCACGAATCGTGTTAGTCCCATCAATGCCCCATTGAACACCCAGCGCATCGTTAATCCCACCAGACACTTCAACAATAACGGCCTCCAATAACACCTGGGCCCTCGGCACATCAAGCTGGCGGACAATTTTTTCCATCTCCTGAAGGGTTTCCGGGTCGGCAATCATCACCAGGGCATTCTGGGTTTCATCCGCTTTGACAAACGCCGTCGTGGCTGCGGACTTGCTTTTGGCCCCAGACTTGGTGGTGGCCTGGGAAGAGGACTGGTTTGATGAGCCGGGGGAGACTGAGCTTGATGCAACCGATGACGATGGCGTTGCAGCGGTTCTCTTTCCCTGGCTGTCCTGAATAATGCCTGAGGCTTCCGACAGAATTTCCGCAATGTTTTTGGCATCGGCAAAACTCAGGAACATGACTTTGGTGGTCGATTTTCGAATACCTTCCTTATCAAGGGTGTCAGCCAGTTTTCTGACCCGTGCCCGTTTGCTGGCATTGCCTTTAACCACCAGACGATTGCTTCGCTCATCGGCGATCACCTGGAGCCCGCTGGGGAGCTGTCCCTTGCCGGTGACCAGGGTATCCGAGATTATTTTTGAGACATCTCCCACCCAGGCGTGTTTCAGCTGGATGACTTCATAGTCGTTATTGCCGGCATCATCCAGCTCCCGTATCAGTTTGGTGATGCGCTCTACATTATCGGCAAGGTCACTGATGATGACCGCATTACTGGAAGCAGATGCCGCAGCATGGCCATACTGGGCAATCAGGGGGCGAATAATCGGGATGACTTCGACAGCGGATACGCTGTGCAGATCGACAACCCTGGTGGTCATCACGCCATCAATGGGCTTCGGAGTGTCTCCGGGGCTGCTGGTTTTTGCCGTGGCTGTGGGGACAACATTAATAATATGGCCATCGGCCTTGGGAATGACGGTATAACCATTAGCGGAGAGGACTTCCAGGAAAACATCGTAGACCTCATCCCGGCTCAATGGCTTGCTGGAAATGACGGTAACGGTATTGCCTCCTTTAATCCGGGGATCGATAACAAATGTCTCTCCGGTTATTTTGGCCACCTGAGTGATAAATTCACGGATATCGGCATTCTGCTGATTCAGTGTCCAGAGCTTATCATTGGGCACCGGTACAGCGTTATTGGCAGCAGGCTGTAAACCGGTATTTACCTTGCTGGCAAACAGTGGGGTGACAGCCATCATCAGCACCAGAGGAATGGCTCTGATTAACTTTCTGTTATGAGAGTGTGGTAAACGTGGTAACAAGAGTAGCGCTCTGGTGTTCATGATGTGACCATTAACTCAGCAGTTTGTCATTGTTGTCATTACAGTTCCTGACTGGCGTCCTGCAGTTTCTCCCTGAGGTCCTGCATTCGCTGTTCAAGAGACATATCATCCGGATAATCATGGTTGCCCGGACGCTGCTCCATTGACTCGGGGGTGTCTTCCGCCACAGGCCTGAATTCCTGAAAGGCTCTGGAATCCCTGGCTGTTTCCGGAAAGTATAGTTTTTCAAGCTGGTTACCCCGTTGAATGACAATGTGATCGGAATAAACCTGATTCAGAATGGCACCTCCGGGAAGAGCGTCACCAATTTCATATAACTTGTCCTGGTTGGCTATTTGAATAATTGCACTTGCGTACTTTTTGTTTTCAATACCTGAGAGTGCCCCTCTGAGAATCAGATTCATTTTTGTTATGGGGATCTCTTTATTGTTTTGAGTTATTTCCTGATTGTCACTAAAACCAAAAATCAACTCAAAGTCTTCATGTTTGATGGTTGAGGCGTTTTTTAAAACGATAGTTTTATTATTATCACTATTTTGCAAGGGTTCGCTGCTGACGATTTGATAAAAGTGAAATGCTTGAAAACTGAGGCTAAGGATCATAACGATGAAAATAATCAGAATGATAAGGTTCCGATTATTTTTATGCCCCCATTGCAGAAATGTGGTGAAAACCACTGGTTTCATGGTCATATCTTCTGAAGTTAACGAATAGGCTATTCTTTACTCTAAATAAAAGCATAAGAGTTTTGTTTTTTAAAGAAATAAGTTTTTTCAAAAAGGAAAGGCCTAACCGCCTCCCGGGTGCTTCCTTTTTGATTTAAGGAGTTCATGATATTGGCTACACCTCTGACCACTGACTATGACACCGAAGATGATGCTGAAAGCGAAGCCAGCGTTTTACCAAGACTGCCTTTTAGTTTTGCCAAAAGGCATGGCGTTGTGCTCATTGAGAATGATAGTGGGATAGCCACACTCTATTTTCATAACACACCACCGGCTGAGCTGATTGCTGAAATCAGTCGCTTTTCCGGTGTTTTTCCTGCCTATGAGCAGGTCGATGCCGAAAAACTGTCAGAGGTGCTGGCTCACTGCTATCACAATGACAGTTCAGAAGCATTGCAGGATGCCGCCGGCATCAGTGATCACCCGGACCTGACCAGTCTGGCGGATGCCGTTCCGATCACGGAAGACCTGCTTGAGCAAAGTGACGATGCCCCGGTTATCCGTTTAATTAATGCGCTGCTCACTGAGGCGATCAAGGAAGGTGCTTCCGATGTGCATATTGAAACCTTTGAGTCGGCACTCGTGGTTCGGCTGCGGGTGGATGGTGTATTAAGGGAAGTACTGTCACTTAAAAGGACCATTGCCTCTTTGCTGGTTTCCCGCATCAAGGTGATGGCCCGGCTGGATATTGCCGAGAAACGGGTACCCCAGGATGGCCGGATTTCGCTGAGGGTGGCCGGTAAGGAAGTGGATGTCCGGGTGTCCACGCTGCCTTCCAGTAATGGTGAGCGGGTCGTACTCCGGCTTCTGGACAAAGCAGCAGGCCGTCTTGAACTCAGGCACCTCGGTATGACCGAGCGGAACCGTTCACTGATCGAAGGACTGCTGCAAAAACCTTATGGCATTATTCTGGTGACAGGGCCAACAGGATCCGGCAAGACAACGTCTCTATATGCCAGCCTTACCCTTCTGAATGACCAGACCCGAAATATTCTCACCGTTGAAGACCCCATTGAGTATCACCTGGAAGGGATTGGCCAGACCCAGGTAAACACAAAAGTCGATATGACTTTTGCCCGGGGATTGAGAGCTATTCTGCGACAGGACCCCGATGTGGTGATGGTCGGAGAGATCCGTGACCGGGAAACCGCTGAAATAGCGGTACAGGCCAGTTTGACCGGGCATCTGGTACTTTCCACGCTTCATACCAATACGGCGGTCGGTGCCCTGACCCGTCTTCAGGATATGGGCATTGAACCTTTTCTGATGTCGTCCAGTCTACTTGGGGTGATTGCCCAACGTCTGGTCAGGGTGCTCTGCAGTGACTGTAAATTGCCATACAGCCCTGATGATGCCGAATGCCAGCAGTTAGGCATTGATGCTTCTGATGGGGTAACGCTGTATCACGCCCAAGGGTGTAAGTGCTGTAATTTCAGTGGCTATCGCGGGCGTACCGGCATTTATGAAGTTTTTGTTATTAATGAGCAGGTCCGGCGAATGATCCATGGGCTCAAAGGGGAGCAGGAGATTACGGACTGTGTTCGTGAGTCCAGTCCCGGCATCCGTGAAGATGGCAGCAGAAAAGTGCTGGAAGGGGTTACAACACTTGAAGAGGTACTTCGGGTTACCCAGAAAGACTGATTATGGCTGCTGAAGAAAAAGGCTCAGGATTATGGCCGCGTTTGAATATATAGCCCTGGACCATCAGGGTAAACAGCATAAAGGTACCCTGGAAGCGGACAGTGGGCGTCAGGTTCGCCAGATGCTGCGGGATAAACAGTGGACACCGCTGTCAGTTAATACGCTTGCCGATCGCAAACAGCAGGGAGAGGAAGGCCGAAGCTTCTTTCTGCGCCGGGGCATTTCAGCCGTTGAGTTGGCTACAGTAACCCGGCAGCTGGCTACGCTGATCCAGGCGGCAATGCCTATTGAGGAGGCGCTCAATGGTGTGGCAGCCCAGCAGGAAAAAAGACGAATAAAAAATATGTTGCTGGCTGTTCGTTCACGGGTGCTTGAAGGCTATACCCTGGCCAAAAGCCTGGAAGCCTTCCCGGAAGTCTTCCCCCAGATGTATCGGGCAACGGTTGCGGCAGGGGAGCATGCCGGTTATCTCGACCGTGTTCTCAATCGTCTGGCCGACTACACTGAGGCCAGAATGCGTTCTGGCCAGAAAATACAGCAGGCACTGGTCTATCCGGTCATACTGATGTTGGCGTCCATTGGGATTGTCAGTTTCCTGCTGGGATTTGTCGTGCCGGATGTTATTAAGGTCTTTCTGGATTCCGGTCAGGAGCTGCCATTAATCACAGAGCTATTGATTAATGCCAGTGAGGGGTTTCAGACATGGTGGCCGGTGATTTTTGGTGTGATTGTTGCGGCTATTGTGGTTGTCCGGCATTCACTGAAAAAGGCCTCCGTACGACTTTCCTGGCACCGGGTTCAGTTAACGTTGCCGTTGGTTGGGCGATTTGTCCGAACGGCCAATGCCGCCCGCTTTGCCAGTACATTGAGCATGTTAACCCGCAGTGGGGTTTCGCTGGTAGAGGCCCTGATGATTGCTGCCCAGGTGGTTAATAACGATGCCATCAAACATGCCGTTCAGGATGTTGCCCGGCGAGTCAGTGAAGGAACCAGTCTTCACAGGGCACTGGCAGAAACCGGCTACTTTCCACCCCTGATGCTCCACATGATCGCCAGTGGCGAGGCAACCGGAGAGCTGGATCAAATGCTGGAGAGAACTGCACAGAATCAGCAGATGGAGCTGGAAGGGCGCATAACCGTCATCCTTGGACTGTTTGAGCCTTTGATGCTGGTCCTGATGGGGGGAGTGGTCATGATGATTGTTCTGGCTATCCTGTTGCCGATACTCAATATGAATCAGCTGTTGAATTGAGGCCAGGAGTGAAACAGAGCTAAATCGTCCTGGATGAAAAATGCTGAACGGCCTATTCACAGAAAATCGAGGTCAACCAACATGATAAAAAACCGGCTTAGAAGAAGAGGGCCTGATGCGGCTAATTCAGTGCACGCTGAACGGGGCTTTACACTGATTGAAATTATGGTGGTGGTGGTCATTTTGGGAATTCTGGCAGCTATGGTGGTTCCCAAAATTCTTTCCCGGCCTGATCAGGCAAAGGTCACCGTTGCCCGTGCGGATATTGAAGCGATTTCTCAGGCGCTGGAGCTTTTCAGGCTTGATAATGGTTTTTATCCCACCCTGGACCAGGGGCTTGAGGCACTGACTCAGAAACCATCTTCTCCTCCAGAGCCTAGAAACTGGAATCCCGAAGGGTACCTGAAAAAAGTGCCATTGGATCCGTGGGGGAATCCCTACATGTATTTACAGCCCGGTAATCACGGCAAGTATGACCTTTATTCTTTCGGAGCGAATGGCCGTGAGGGCGGCGAAGGTCTCGATGCTGATATTGTGAACTGGGATAACTAGGAGCCTGTCGGACTTAAGACTGCCCTACTGCGGTTGCGATAAATTGGTCTAAAAATTCCTGCTTCTTCGTCAAATAGCCCCGCTATTCTCCTCAGAAGCAGAAATTTTTACCCTCAATTTCTCGCAATCCTCGCTACGGACGCTTAAGTCCGACAGGCTCCAAGGTTTTTTTGGCAAACAGGACAAGGAAATGGCATCACCTCAACAGCAAGGATTTACCCTGATCGAAATGCTGGTGGTGGTGGTCATCATTGGGGTTCTTCTGGGTATTACCCTGCTAAGCCCGATAACCGGCAGCATTCACAAGGTGGTGCAGAAAGAAGCGACACGATTGCAGGCATTATTTACCCAGGTTCGTGACAAAGCGCTGCTGGAAAATAATCACTACGGCTTCTCAATTGATAACGACGGGTATTACCGCTGGTGGGTATTACCGGCAGATACTCAGGAATGGGCTGAGTTGGCGCAATCCCCTTTTCAGCCCAGGTTGCTGCCAGACACATTAAGCCTGAGCCTTGAGTCCAGTGAGAATTTCATGCCTTTTGATGTGGATGAACAGTATCCATCCGTTGTTTTCTATTCAGACTACCAGGTAACCCCCTTCAGGCTCGGCATTGTTCCGGTTGGCAACAGCAAACAGTCACTCTATCTGCGCACAGACGGATTGTCCGATATTGAATGGGTCAGGGAGTAACGAGCGTTGCTATGAGTTATTGGGGTTTCAGGCTAAACCGGCTTTTTCTACCCAGCAGAAACCTGAATCGTGGTCAGGGTTTTACCTTGCTGGAAGTTATGGTGGCTCTGGCCGTATTTGCCCTGGCCGCTTCTATGCTGATTCTTTCTGATGGCAACAGCATTCGCCAGACCCGATACCAGAAGGAAAAAATACTGGCTTCGCAGATTGCCGACCACTATCTCAATACACTTTATGCCGAGGGGCGCTGGAGTGGTTCGGCAGTGAGGCCTCAAATTGAAAGCTATGCCGGTTTTCAGTGGTATGTCCGGGAAACATCCGCATCCACCGGGTCACCCGATTTCAGACAGGTGCAGGTCGAAGTATTTATCGGTGAGTCTGAACCAGAAAAAGGTGCTGTTCCCCTGGCAAGGTTATCTACCTGGCTGAGGAGGCCCCGGCAATAATGCTCAACAAACGTTTTTGCCTGGCTATGGGTAGACACTTGAACATTGTTCAGGTACCGGGTGGCTTTACCCTTCTCGAGTTAATGGTTGCTATCGTACTGTTCAGCATGATCAGTACGGCAGCCTATAAGCTGTTTATGTCAGTCACCCGTGCACAGGAAGCAACGCAGTTGGTGCTGGATGACATGGATAAATTACAACGGGCTGAAATCATTCTGGAAAAAGACGTGTTCCAAATAACCCGAAGACCGGTCAGGGATGAACAAGGCTTGCAGCAGCCTGCACTGAAAGCCCCGGGTCCGGGCAGGACGTTAATGGAGTTTACCCGTTCAGGATGGCAAAACTCCCTGAAGGCAGCACGAAGTACACTGCAACGTGTGGCTTATGCTGTGGAGGGTCATCAGTTAATCCGTTATTACTGGCCTGCTTTGGACAGGGCTCCGGAATCTACTCGTATTCGTCAGGTTGTGCTGTCTGGTGTGAACAGCATGAAAGTACGATTCCGCAATGATCACAAGGAATGGATAAGCAGCTGGCCTCCAAAACAGAACCTGCAGTCAGTTGCCAATGTGGGACGCGCAGATCAAGTACCGACGGCCGTGGAGCTGACCATTGTTCATGAGACGATGGGGTCCATGGTCACCGTGGTTCCGCTGATCACGTACAAACCTGATCAGGGCAATAAAGAGGGAGACCCATCCCAGGAGAACAGGAATAACGCGCCGGGTAACATACGGCCACAGCCCACAGGCCGATCCGGAGATAGTGTCGATGGTTATTGAGCCTGCTGAAAACCGCCAGCCAGTCAGGGCTTCGCCTGGTAAATTCCCATCATGCCACCAATCAGGGATTGCTCTTATTTATGTGCTGCTGATTTTTTTGCTGATCACAACGGTCGCTTCTGAGATTGTTATGAATCTCTGGCTGCACACTGAGAAGAACGCCCGATATCTGGAAAGAACCCAGGCAAAACACTATGCACTGGGCGCTGAACAGTACGTCGCATGGCTGCTGGAACAAGATTTTCAACAGGATAAAAAAAATAACCGAATGGTGGATCATGAAAATGAGCTGTGGAATGTTGAAACCATCAACTATGACGTAGAACAGGGCGTTATCGAATTACAGGTTCAGGATGAACAGAGCCGGTTTAATTTGAACTGGCTTGCTGATGAGAGTAAGCCCTCAGGTGAACCGCGGGCGGAAAGAGGTGGTTCACCGGCTGTGCAAATGTTTGAGAATCTGCTGACAGCGCAATCCATGGATCCGCAACTGGCCGACAACATAGCTCGCTGGATGAACAAAGAGCAGAAAAGTGTCTCAAGGGGAACGGAAGATCAGGTCTATCTATCCCTTGTTCCCCCAAGACGAACCGGACAAACTGAAATGACATCGGTCTCGGAATTGATATTAATTGATGGTTTTAATAACGAGGAAGTTGAAAAACTGTTGCCATATATTACGGTTATACCCAGATCATCAAAAATGAATATGAACACAGCTCTGCCAGAGGTTATCCGTTCGTTAAACAAGAATATCTCCGAAGGGGATGCCTTAATGATCATTAGCCGCCGGGGTGATGCCGGGTTATCCAATATTGAAGAATTGAATCAGCTTGTCGCTCTATCTGGAAAGGCCGGGATTTTTAATGAGAGAAATCAAAATGAGCGGGTAGTATTCGACAGTCAGTATTTCAGTGCCCGGATTAAGGCAACCTTTAGAGAGACCACCTTTTACTTAAAAACGATTTTTTACCGAAGCAGTGAGGGGCATGTGCAGGTTATCGGCAGAGAAATCGGGCCGGGTCAATATTGGGCTCCTGCTAATAAGGCCGATTTAACAGGGAACTCAGGGGCTAATAAATGAAAAAAATACTATTGGTTCGAATGCCTGCTCCAGTCAGCTCTGTTGATGCCAGTACCGTTGTCCAGTGGGGGAAGTTTACATCGGCAGGCTCTTTGACCGGAGAACTCCATCTGACAGCGATTGATCAGCTCAGAGCAGCATGGTGTGCTGACGAGCCTGAAGATCGAGAGGACGTTGACCGCCTGCCGGATGAGGTCATTCTGCTCCTGGGGGGATCGCTTTGTTTGTATAAACACCTGATGATTAATGCGGGCCAGAAAAAGCACCTGGCAACCGCACTCCCTTATCTGGTGGAGGAGCATCTGGCCCAGGATATTGAAACCATGCATATTGTTCATGGTTTTCCTGACAGGGACTTGCAGGTTTCTGTCGCCGGTATTCCCCACTCAACCCTACAGGCCATGCTGGCCCTCTTTGAGGAACATCAGTTACCCCTGACCAGCATCCTGGCTGAAATGCAGTTTCTGAAGGCTGAGCCGGGATATACCTGCCTGATAATGGACAATGATGCGGTGATGATGGCCTCACCCGGTCGTGAAGGCGTCACCCTGAATTACGAAGCGCTCCCCATCGTATTCCCGGATCATCCCGATCAGGGAGATCATCAACTCCCTGATACTCTGGCCAGCTCTCTGGATAATACGGTTGCTGAAACAGTGAATGAGCTGCCCTCAAAAGTCAGATTGATGTTCTCTGACAATACGCTGGCGGTTACCGCAACCAGAATGGATGAAACATCCGGTTTGCTTGCTGAGCGTGGCTGGCTCGTCGATAAGTTACCGCTTAAGGGCTCGGTCTTTGAGTATTTTGCCGGGCTCTATTTTACTGCAAGGCGCAACAATCAGCTGCTTGATTTCCGACAGGGGGCCTATCAGTGCCCGAGAAGAACCGGGCGATTTATCCGGCGCTGGTGGCCACTGTTGGCTGCGGCTGGCTGCTGGCTGATTCTTGAGCTTGGACTGTCAGTTACAGAAGGTGTGATTTATCAGAATAAGTCGGAATCCCTCTGGAGGGATTCCATAAAAAACTACCTCTCGGTATTCCCCAGTGACCGACAAGCCCAGCAGGCACAGGCACGACAACAGATGTCTTTTAATGTGAAGCAAATAATGGAGCACCGCTTTCGTACTCTGGATGCTCAAATCTCCGAAACCCCTTTTCTATCCATGCTTCAGGCTCTTTCCCATGTTTCTGGCACCATGGGCGACAAAGTAAAACTTGAGCCCAGGCATCTGGATTTCAACGAGGCTACCGGTCAACTGGTCTATGAATTTGAAACCGGTGAGTTAGACACGGTGAACCAGCTTCTGGAAAAGCTCAACACTTCCGGCTTACAAGGTAAGCTGGATAACGCTAACCAGGGTAAGTCCGGTGTGATTGCCAGAGTTACGATCAGGAGATGATTGGGGGGGACCATGCAAAAACTGAATCGCCTGCTAATGGCTAACCCGTACTGGCAGCACTGTAAATCCTGGTATGAAATGCGGCCTTCCGGAGATCGTAAAATACTCCAACTGCTTGTTACTCTGGTGTTTGCAGCGCTGATCTATCTGCTGATTTGGGAGCCCGTAAGCCAATGGTCGAAGGCTCAGAAAAGCAACTATCTCTATCAGCAGGAAATGAACACCTGGTTACACAATAATTTACCCAAAGCCCGTGACCTGCAGAAAAATCAACAAAGAGCTTCACCCCGTCAGGAACTCTCCTCCATAGCTGCCAATGTTGCCCAACAGGCAGGTATTACCCTGGGAAGAGTGCAGCCAGACCGCAAGGGCCTCTCGGTTTGGGTTGAAGATGCAGCCTACCAGAAACTGCTTAAATGGCTTGTGCTGCTGCAAACAAAGCATGGTGTTGCCATCCAGCAGGTGCGTATTGATCAGCTGAAAGAAGAGGGGCGGGTAAAGAGTTATATCCATCTGGGGGGCTGAACAAAGCAGCATAAGGTTCACCCTGAGTTTGATGCTTGTTATCCGACGCTCTTGTTGTTTGAAATTGTTGTTCGAGGATTGTTCAGATAAATACCGCAAAAAGGGATTGACACACTCTCTCGATTCGATATCATACCGGCCACAAGCGCAGGGTGATTAGCTCAGCTGGGAGAGCATCTGCCTTACAAGCAGAGGGTCGGCGGTTCGATCCCGTCATCACCCACCAGCTAGAAACTAGTATCTTGAAACTAGAGACTAGATAGCGGACCGGTAGTTCAGTCGGTTAGAATGCCGGCCTGTCACGCCGGAGGTCGCGGGTTCGAGTCCCGTCCGGTCCGCCATACAACTTAACCCTTACGATATCTGTCGTAAGGGTTTTGTCGTTTATAGGGCCTGTAAACAAAGGGTTAAACGCACTTCGCTGGAGGATTCGCCCTCCCCACAAACAAGCTATTTTCCACCTTTTTTTGCCGTTTTCTCTCTGCTCTCTGAAAAAGTGGAGGATTTTGCCTTGCGAGGTCTCCAGCGGTGTTTTTCCTTATTAAAGTCAGATTGTTAGGCTAAATGTCGTGCTGGAGGTTTCAGGGCGTAAGTCTGGTAGGGGCTTGGAACTAAATCTGGAAAAATATGCTTCTGGTGCTCATCAGCAAACAAGCTATTATTCTCGTTATTTCTATTTGAGATGTACTATGAATCTGAGAGATTTGTCTCGATCTGAGCAAGCTAAGATACTCGCAGATTATCATGACAACAGAGATATCGGTCGGGAAGTATTCGAAGGCATTAGTGACTGTTTGTCTGGTGATGCTGTCATTAAGTCAGCCAAAAAGCTTGGGTTAGCTGCTGGCAAGGAGATTATTGCTCAGAATGAGAATGAGCTAACGATATTGATGGATTATGCTTATCACAATCAAAGGAATGGGCTCTTTAATGCCATAGAGCGCTTCACAAACATGAATTCTAATGTGGTTGCGGAGTGCCCTGAGTTTTTCAAAGCAATAAATGCGTCGTTTTATTCAGTTTTCTCTGTAACGTCAGTGACGCCGGGACTTGGAATCACGGTTGAGGATATGCTGACTGGAGAAAATATACACATCATTGATGTAGGCTTTTCACACTCTCCACGAGTTCCAAATATGTGTGGTCGGATAATTCCTTTTAAAGAGGGGTATTACTGTACTTCGGGTGCGATGCTGCCACTTTTCAAGGCCCACCAACAAGAAGCTGTAGATAGAATTCTGGTTAAGTTCTCGGCTCATAAACTGTCCATGCAACAGCCGGTTTTTTCAAAGAAGCAGGAAGCTGCTTTTCAGGCTGAAATCATTCGGTATCTTTTGAAAACGGATGCCTGTGAGAGAGTTGGCTTTATTTAGCTTCACCATCCTTGATCGCAGCCAGGGTTTCATCAAATTGGCTGCGTAGCTCTTCAATCCAGAAGGTCACTTCGCCGGGTGTTTCAGAAGTGTTGGTGAGCAACATAGCTCAACTTAACCCTTACGATATCTGTCGTAAGGGTTTTGTCGTTTTTAGAGTTTGCAAAAGAAAAAGCGGAAGAATTGCCCCTTCGAGTTCTCCACTTTTTTGTCTTTCAAGATTGGTGCGTTTGTTTAAAAATTTGCCGAAGTTCACACCGGTGGTTAGCAGGTGCTTTTCCAATAGGGTTCGGGGCTGGATTCAAAATGATCCCTGTTCTCGCCTCTTTTGGCCAATACATAACTGTGCCCGTGTGATTCGATTACTCTGATATTGGAAGCAGGAATTCCCGACTGGTTTAACAACCTCGAAAGTCTCTGTCCTTTGGTAATATTGCCATTACCTCTATCAATTCCCGCGATAGTAATAACCAGAAGCCCTCTGAGAGGGGCCAGCAGTTCATATATTTTCTGGAAGAACTCTTTTGCCTGCTCTTCATCCTGGTGGTCAAACTTCTCAATAAAGGGAATGTATATCTGGTCAAATGTCTTTGAAGCCTCAGTTTGTTGTGATTGATTATTATCGTTGGCAAGGCTGTCATCCATAAGTTCACCCGGATCAGGTGTGATAACCTGCATTACCCTGTCATTAATCCAGTCCGTCAGAAAATTATCAAAAACCCAGCCATAGGTTGGGTGAGTGCTTATTTGATCCGGGAATAGTTGAGATTGATCTGAGGGGAAGGGAAGATTAAAAATAGAGCGAAACACAGGCTCTTCATCGTAGATACCATTTAAGTCATTTAGCCAGTCCCTTAAATCACCATAGTTTATATGGTCATCCTTACTCAATATTCCTTGTGGCCAGGGATCGGACGGCGGACTGTTCTTGATCATTGAGTAATTGTCGTGAAGCCCTGAGTTCTGTTCAATGCTGATGCTGGTGCCGGGCGTCGCTCCGGCTGACATATCGGTGGCTGTTGAGCTAATACTTCCAGTGTCTTGAGTATCTATTTCGCTACAGGATAAACAGCCTGGAGTAGTATTTTCGTCAAGCTCGACTATTTGATAGTCGTTAAGTTCTTTGCTGTTAATTGAGGAGCTGTCGTGGGTAGCACAAGACGCTGAGAAATAAAGTGCTGCTGGTGAGGGTATCGGGTAAATGGGCAGCTGTTGTTTTGCAGCGGCAATGTCAGACGGTGACATGTCAAGCTGATTTATCGAGTCGATGGGGCTCAACTCACCGGTCAGTAAAGATTTGGCGCTGCCCGTAATCAGGGCTATCAGAGGAATCATTTGTAATCGGTCGCTTCAGATGTTTGTGCAGATAAAACGGTAGCATGCTTACCAGTGATCTTCTCTTGTTCCTGATCACAGGTATGCTTGAAAGCTTCATGGGAGGCACTCTGTAAAGCCTTCATTTTCAGGGACTGTTTCCGGGCTCGATAAGTAGCTTTCCCTTTTTCGGATTGTGTGTAAGCTCGTTTGGAAGCTTTTCCTCTCTCGGACTGTGAATAAGCCTTCTTGTAAGCCTTCCTTTTCAGAGATTGTTCCCAGGCTCGTTGGGTAGCTCTCCCTTTTTCGGAGTGCCTGTAAGCTCGTCTGGCAGCTTTTGCTCTTTCGGACTGTGAGTAAGCCTTCAGGTAAGCCTTCCGCTCCTTGGACTGAGAGTAAGCCTTCTGGTAAGCCTTTCCTTTCTCGGAATATGCGTAAGTCTTCCGGTAAGCTCTGCGGCAAGTCTTCCCCTTCTCAGAATTTTCCCAGGCTCGCGTCATAGCCTTTCCTCTCTCGGACTGTGACCAGATCTTATAGTAAGCCTTCCGTTTCTCAGTCTGTTCGTTTGTCTTCCTTTTCTTGGCCCCGGTACAGGGGATCTCTTTCCCGGGCTTAGCCTGAGCTTGTTTGGCAACGCTTACTTTCCCGTGCTGCGCGTTAGCCTTCCGGTCAGGCTTATCATGAGAGAGGGGCAGAGATTCACCAGAGCTGGAAGCAAAGGCATTAAAATGCAGCTCATTTCTTGCGGGAGGTATATTTTGTTGAAGCTGTTCACTATTTGTTCGAGGGTTGATTATAGAAACTGGCATTGCTCGCACAAAGCGAGGATCAACAAGATGTTGATTGTTGGGTAATGGATCAGTAACTTCACCAGGATTGTGATGAATATTAATAGCTGAGGAGCTTTGAGAGTAAATAACCCTGACGGGCACTTTTTTAAAGCGGGAATCACTGAATGGATTATGTAGACATGCACTACATGGAATCAAGTTGTTGAAATAATTACTGGGTTCAGTTTGACCAACGCGCAGCCCGAACACCAAGCTACTTTGCTGTGGACAGGCTTTAAAAACCAATCCACTGCCTGACATAACAGACTCATACGCTTTTTGAAATTCCGCATACAGTGAGTGTGAGGTTAAATAGGGATTAGTCATTGAATTATAGAATTAAAGGCTTACAGTGTGAGACCACTCGTTCTTATAAAAGTTCCTCTCTAATACAATGTGGTCAATACAAATTCTTCAAAAGTCAGCGCCTCATGAATGATGAGAACGCTGGTGGTTGGATGGTTGGGTTTCCCTGCTGTTGGGCAAGAATTGGTGTTACGGATTATGATCCGGCATCGTCAGTGAAATGATGGCAGTGAGCATGATAAAGAGTGAAGAGATCCACAGGCAGGCTGCCAGTCCTCCCCATTGAAAAGCCAATCCCGAAAGCACGGTTCCGGTTAAGCGCCCCATGGCGTTGGCCATGTAATAGAAGCCAACATCCATGGATGCACCTTCTTCCCGGGCAAAAGAGACAATCAGGTAAGAGTGCAGCGATGAGTTGATGGCGAAAACCCCGCCAAAAATCAGTAGGCCGATAATCAGACTCAACTGTGGATACCACTGGCATGTTATCGCCAGTGCCAGCAGGATCGACACCAGTAATAGCGTTGCTGACCACAATGCCAGGGCGGTACGACTCTGGATATGCTGGTTCTCAGCCCCGGTAATTTTGGGTGCTATACCCTGAACCAGGCCATAACCAATCACCCATATAGCCATGAAACTCCCCGTTTCCACGTGGCTCCAGCCAAAAACGGCACTCAGGGAGACAGGAAGGGCGATGACAAACCATACGTCCCGGGAGGCAAAGAGAAAAAGGCGGGCCGCAGAGAGAGTATTGATGGCCTTGCTCTTGGAGAATATCTGGGTAAATTTGGGCTTGCTGCGGGCTTTACCCAGGTCTTTTTGCAGCCATATCAGGCTGCCTGCCAGTACCAGGGTCAATACAGACGACATGGTCAGCATGGCACTCTGAAAACCAATCAGACTGAGCAGGGCCCCGCCCAGAAAGAAACCTGCACCTTTCAGGGCATTTTTGGACCCCGTCAAAATCGCTATCCAGCGATAGAGTTTTCCCGCCTGTTGGCTACTGACCAGGGTTTTTATGGAGGTCTTCGCGCTCATCTTGTTCAGGTCCTTGGCGATGCCTGAAATCGCCTGGGCAAACATCACCAGAGGTATAGACAGGAACTGGGCAGGGACTGACAGCATCAGCAAAGCGGTGATCTGCATAAACAGGCCGATATTCATGGTTCTGTTCAGACCGATTCGGGCACCCAGCCAGCCGCCAAGCAGGTTAGTGACTACCCCGAAGAACTCATAAAAGAGAAACAGCATGGCAATTTCCAAACCGGAATAACCCAGTGCATAGAAGTGGAGAACCACAAGCATGCGCAGGGCACCATCGGTCAGGGTGAAGTTCCAGTAGTTGAAGGTGATAAGCGCATAATTTCTTATCTGCTGTTGCCGGAACTGCCTGGTGTTTTCAACGTGGGTAGTCTCAGTCATCAGGCGTTCTCTCTGCCAACCTTGAGCGCAAGTTCGGCCGTACGACAAGCGTAGCCCATTTCATTATCATACCAGGCATAAATTTTTACCATGCGCTGGTCAACCACCATAGTGGACAGTGCATCAATAATTGAAGAGCGCTGGTCGCCACGGTAATCGATGGAAACCAGGGGCCTCTCTTCATAACCGAGGATGCCGTTCAGTGAATCCCCGGCGGCGGATTTCAACAGCTGATTAACTTCCTCCACCGAAGTATCCCGGGATACGTCAAACACCATATCAGTGATCGATGCATTCGCCAGCGGCACACGGATAGCATGGCCATTCAACCGGCCCTTCAGATCAGGAAAAATCTGAGTGATGGCAGTGGCAGAACCGGTTGTTGTCGGGATCAGGGACATGCCACAGGCGCGGGCTCTTCTCAGGTCCTTATGGGGGGCGTCCAGAATCGTCTGGGTGTTGGTCAGGTCATGAACGGTGGTGATAGCGCCGCGGGTAATGCCAAGATTTTCGTGAATGACCTTAACAACAGGCGCTATGCAGTTGGTGGTGCATGAGGCGGCGGTGACAATGCGATGCTGGCTGGCATCATAGAGATCATCATTTACCCCCATAACCACATTCAGAACGCCTTCTTCCTTGACGGGGGCGGTGACGACCACTCGTTTAACGCCCTGCTCAAGATATTGGTTAAGTTTGGCTGTTGCCTTGTGAACACCTGTGGCATCGATCACCACATCACAATCCGACCAGTTTACGGCAGTGATCTCTTTTTCCTGAAAGCACTCAATACTCTGACCATTGATGACAATATGCCGGTCGTCCGATGAAATGGTTTCCTGCCAGGTGCCTTGTACAGAGTCAAATTCCAGCAGGTGGGCCAGTGTTGCGCTGTTCCCGGCCATGTCATTGATTCTGACGAACTCAATGTCCGGCCAGTGCCATGCGGCTCTCAGTGCAAGCCTGCCAATACGGCCGAAGCCATTGATACCAACTTTGATCGTCATTTTCTTACTCCTTAACAGGGCGGTCAGGCATGGATTCCAGCCGACCGGTATCCTGCTGGTACTCACTTTTCAGACAGTTTGAGTGGCGAAGGCCGTCAACGATTTTGTTCATCCAGCCGGGCAGACCTTCTGCTACGGAATAGAAAATCCATTGATCTTTACGACGGGTTTTTAACAAACCGTGATTTCGCATTTGTGCCAGATGTCGGGATATCTTGGGCTGTGGCTCATTCAGGGCAGATACCAGTTCATAGACACACAACTCACCTTGCCGGGCTATCAGCAGCAGGCAACGGAGGCGAATTTCATCCGCCATCATTTTGAAGAACTCAGGGGGTAGCATCAAAATTGCTCAAACATGTGGATATGCGCATATTCACATATTGTGGATAAAATACAAGTCCAATATGCGCAGACTAACGAATTTTTGAGTAGTTGTGTGCTGGTATTGATTATGGCAGGAGTAATGAGGGGTTGGTTCAATTAGTATTCGTTATTGAAGACTTAGAGAGCGCCTGCTACTCAGGCGGTAGAGAAGGGCGGTTCAGGTTTACATAAGATAAAGCATGGCCATAAAGACAAAGCCGGGCAGAAAAAAACCAACCAGGGCTCCGGATTCCCTGTCTCCCCAGCGTTTCTCAGTCACCTTGCCGGAGTAGTGGATGATAGCAATCCATGACAGCAGGCAGATAGCTGCAATCATCCAGCTGGTGGGTGTCATTCCCTCGATAATTTTCATCAGATTGAACACAATCAGGAGCCCTCTCAAGCATGGTTTACTAGAAAGATAGACTCTTTTTGATGAAATAAGTTCCCTTCCCGGGGAAAGGTGAAAAATGGTTATAACAAAAAGGGGCCAGAGCCCCTTAAAGAATGAGATGAATATTACATGGCCGGGTAAGTGTAAGAAGCCTGAATACCCAGTGGCAGACCAAGCGCCCAGTAAGCCAGCAGGAAGATAGTCCAGCCGATCAGCATGGCGATGGAGTATGGCATCATCATGGAAGCCAGAGAGCCGATACCGGAGTTCTTCACATAACGCTGGCAGTAAACCACCACCAGTGGGAAGTAAACCATCAGCGGAGAAATGATGTTGGAAACCGAGTCACCAACACGGTAAGCCGCCTGAGACAGTTCCGGAGAGATGCCCACCGCCATCAGCATAGGTACCAGGATTGGACCAATCAGGGCCCATTTGGCAGAAGAAGAGCCGATCACCAGGTTAACGGTGGCGGTCAGCAGGATCATGCCAATAACAGTGATTTCGGCAGGCAGGTTCATGGCCTGCAGAACTTCCGCACCGCTCAGGGCCAATACGGTACCCAGGTTAGACTGGGAGAACGCGTACAGGAACTGCGCACAGAAGAAAGACATCACCAGGTAAGAGCCCATGGTGGACATGGTGCTGTTCATGGCAACCACAGTGTCTTTAGAGGTCTTGAAGGTGCCAGAAACTTTACCGTAGACAATACCCGGAATGATAAACAGGATAAAAATCAGCGGCACGATAGACTGCATCAACGGTGCAGAGAATGCTGTGATTTCACCGGTCGGAGAGCGCAGTGGCGAAGTCTCAGGAATCACGGCAGCAACCAGCACTGCGATACCTGCCAGCATAGCCAGGCCAGCGGCATTAAAGGCTTTGCTTTCTTCTGGCGTAAAGGAGCTAAGGTCTGGTGCTTTCTCTGCATCTTCATCCAGGGCAGCAGTTCCCCGCAGATGTGGCTCAACAATTTTGTCAGTGACATACCAGCCAATAGCGACGATAACAATACTGGACGCACCGGTGAAGAACAGGTTGGCCAGTGGGTTCATCTGGAAAGTCGGGTCCAGAATTTGTGCAGCCGACTGAGTAAAGCCCTGCAGCAGTGGATCAATACCGGAAGGGATAAAGTTGGCAGAGAAACCACCGGATACTCCGGCAAAGGCCGCAGCGATACCCGCTAAAGGATGACGGCCCGCCGCATGGAAGATAATACCGCCCAGAGGAATAACCAGAACGTAACCAGCATCAGCTGCAGTATGGCTGACAATGGCAACCAGAATCAGCATTGGGGTTAACAGTTTGACCGGGGTGACACCCAGCATTTTCTTGAGACCGGTATTGATGAAACCGGACTTCTCCGCCACGCCGATACCCAGCATGGCAACCAGGACGATACCCATTGGGGCAAAGCCAGCAAAATTCTTAACCATACTGGCAAGAAAGGCCGCAAGAGCAGAGCCGGTCAGCAGGTTTTTAACCGCCACAGTTTCACCGGTGGCCGGATGCACCATGTCCAGGCTCATCTGGGACATCAAGGCAGACAAAACCCAGACGATGACCATGCCATAAAGGAATAACAGTGTCGGGTCCGGCAGTTTGTTGCCTGCCTTTTCAACGGCGTTCAGGAAGCGATTCATCAACCTGGAATCGCCCGGTTTCACCTCCGGCATTGGAGAAGCTTCAGCTACACTCATGGATGACTCTTTCTCTTACTACTATTTATCGAAATGGTGATTATGTAAAGATTTTAAAAAATCAAAGATGAGATGCGGAATGATCCAGATCAATTAAATATAATAAAGGGAAGTGCAGTGATAATATTTAGAGATATTTTCTGATAAGGGTGGTGAAATTCGAGAGATATCACTGGGCTATCTCATACTGCTCTTTCGTTTTTCGAGACTGAACCCCATCCATTTGTAAAGACTGTCGTTTAATACTTTGTCCGCATAACCTGATTCCTGTCGATTAACCAGTTTCTCTGAAATTTGGTTGACGGGCAGAGTGCATCCAAGCGCTTTGGATACCGCAATGTAAAGATCAAAGGGGGAAAGCTCAACGGGCATTTTTTCCAGCTTGCCTTCCAGGTCCAGCAGGGAGACAAAAAGATCACCCTGGATCTGCGGGTAGATGGCGTAATCAACACGACCAACGTTCAGCATTTTCAGGCCCTGCTGTGCATGGAAGGTTTTCACAATACTCAGGTGATCGTCTGCGTACTGCTCAAACGCCTTGCTGAACCGGACATTTCGTGGTGCAACTCCTTTAAGATCCTTCATATCTGACCAGTGCCGTATATCACGCTGATCATCTCTTCGGGTTACAACCATATAGCTTTGCGTGTAAATAGGAGGGTAGATATGGTAGACCTCATTCAGGTATTTCTGCTGATAGATCATGGCCGGATTAATATGGATGATACCCTGGCGAAGTTTGTGGGTGACCCGATTGGCTCCGCCAAAGTAATCATTAATGACACGGATACCTTCTTCTTCAAGAATTTCAGTGAGCAAATCGGAGGCTGCGCCATGAGTGCTCTGGTAGTCGCCCCAGCTTACCGGCGGAAGGTCAGGATAACCGGTCAACACAACTTCTTTGCACATGGCGCTGTGTGCCAGCAGTTGCCCGGAAAACAGTACATAAAATACCAATACTGTAAATGTTCGCAAATGCTTGTCCTTTATAATGTCTTTCTTTTCAGTCCTTGATGACCAAGGGCTCAAGCAAATTTAATGATAACAGAAATCCACTCTGGTATGTTGTATGGGTATTGATATTCGTCATCTGAAGGATGGTTGTAAAATAGAAGACAGTGATCACTTTCGGTCAGCACGCATCAACAGTCAGGGGTATTGGTGTTCTTTCAGGGATGGGGCATCGTTCTATCGCCGTTGCATGGATGGCTCAATAGTGTTGGGTGCAGAGGCGAGGCGACTGCCAGCTGGTGAGATGGACAGGGTGCTTGAGGCGTACCAGGGGTGGATCAAAAATATTGCTGCTGATAATAAAGTCATTCGGGCAAGCCAGCAGCTAACCAATAAAGATTATAACGATGTTGCTGACCTCTATCGTGAAGTCTATTCCGAAGAAGTCACCATTCTCCCGCCTGACCGTTATGGCGATATTGTTATTATGCCAGCAACAGGGTGTCCGAACAGACGGTGTACGTTCTGTGCCTTCTATAAAGATAAGCCCTATAGGGTTCTTAATGAACCGGCGTTTGCTCAACATCTTGCTGATGTAAAAGAGCTGTATGGTGCAAAGGTGCATTCATCTCCCGGTGTATTTCTTGGCTCAGCGAATGCAATGGCTCTGTCCCAGAGGCGACTGATGTGCTGTTTGGCATTAATAAAGGAAAAGCTTGGCACTTTTAAAAGGGAGGTTAGTACATTCGCTGATCCTGATTTCAGTGCAAAACGGACAACAGCGCAGTGGAATGAGTTGCGTGAGAGCGGTTTGCGTCATTTGGTGATTGGTCTGGAAACCGGTTGGGGTGAGTTAAGAGCCAACCTGGGGAAATCAGGAGACCTTGATAAATGTATAGCCATGATTAACAGTGCCAGGCGGGCTGGGATCCATATTGGTCTGACGCTGCTGACCGGAGCGGCACCAGGGGAGTTAAGAAGAGAAAATCTGAAACAAACGTTGATTACCCTTGAAAGTCTGGAGCTTTCCGGGGGGGATCTCATATACCTGTCACCGCTGAGCAAAAATGGCTTTGTGCACGATGCCGCTTTAGAAGAGCAAAGTGAGATGATGACGGTGATAATGACGATGACTGAGGCGAAAGTGGTGCCTTATCAAATGCAGCGTTTTCAATATTTCATGTGAACTGAAGACGACCGTCTTTTAATGTTTGCAGCAATGGTGGATTGATCGAAAGAAAAACAACCGGTTGTGTTCAGTTGAATAGTCCAGATGATAAATGCTTACGTTTAATAAATGAGATTATGTTCCTGACTTAGTAAATTAGCTTTACAAAGCTCCCATTAACAACAATGGGAGCTTTGCTATCGTCATTAATAAATATTCAAGCAACCTTGCCTCGGGCGCTTAGGGCTCATTAGTATCTATCGAGATTCTTATGAACATAGTGTCATTCTTTACGTATTTATCCAGGTTCTGTGTGGATAATTCCAGTATACAAGGGCAGCCAGAAGCGATGTTGCGCTCCTTTTTAGGCCTTTGAAAAGATGAAGAATAGGGGGCGGGGCGAAAAGCATCATGCCTGTCTTCGCCGTGCGTCAGATCAAGAATATTAAAATGGACTTTGTGTCGGAACGGCCAATGCAGGGTTTCATCGTAGTCACCTTTCATCACCACTAAAAATAAGCTGATATGCGTTCCTTTTCCCAAGCCGTCACCATTCAGGTAGAGCTTTGCACACAATTTATAGCCATAAGTGTTTGTAAAGAATACAGGGGAGAATAGGATATTCGTTTTACCACTTATAGCATCATTTCGTTTGGCAGTGAATTGATCAATTTTCCAAAGCAGGGTGCCGTTTGTGGTTACCGGATTTCCTTGTACGGCTTTGGCTTTGAGAAGTTGATCTATCAAATGAAATGCATTGGCCAGTTGGTTTTCAAGATCTTTAACAGTATGGCAACATTCTGTGTTGCGTTTTTCAAGGTCAGTGATGCGTTGCTCGAGTTCGGATGTCAGCGAGGGACTGGGGTGCAGTCTTGGATTTTGAGGAGAGAAGTAAAAGGCCCGGGTAAGCGTTTGCAGTTGTTGGTTCAGTGAATCAATTTTTTTATCCAGTGACTCTATTTTTACATCAATCAGGGATTCTTGCTCTTTGAGCATTAATTGCCTCATCTGTTCTACCTGTTTTATCAGCTTTTCCACGCGTATATCAAGCGCTGAGTGGCTTTCGGTAGCCTCCGAACTCGCGTGTTGGAGCATGGTTATCCTGTCTTCCAAAGTAAAGTTTCTACATACGGCAATGTGCTTAAGGAGATCCCTATAAAGCCCGTGCCATTGACAATCAGTATTTTCATTGGTGGTGTTTGAAGGGCATTGATATAGATGTGTGGATTCGATTTCACGGGAGTGAAATTTGTCCGGATAGGTCTCGGAGTTATCGATAGGGCAACGGTATACCTCTACATTATCCGGGGTGCCTGGTTGTTTGGTGCGTGGGTTTGGTTGCTCGTGCTTCAGGCAATGACGACACAGCAAGTGAATAACTTCATCAGAGCTGCAATGGTAAAGTTCTCCAGGCAGGTGATTCATTTTATTGCAATATACTACTTTTTTCGTGAATAGTTCAGGCATTTCGGTCATAACCTGAACGCCACGGTAATAAAAACTGGTTATGTTTTTTGATGGGAGTGTATACAGACTACTTGCTATTGATGTGTTAGTAGAGGTTGCCCGGCTGTGGGGCGTGTTAAGTGATAACTGACCTGCGTGCATTTGATTATCCACTCATTACTGGTTTCAATAACCATTCGATTATGAAACTGCATGAAAGTTCCGACCAATAATGCTTTGTCATGCAAAGCCCTCTCAGGTGGAAAGCAACCCGGCACTGTAGAGAGTGGTATTTTCATTGTGTAGCCAATTGAGCACTTGTTTTACCGACTCATAGTGATGCCCATAATCTCTATAAGTCAGTTGGCGTAGGTGATTGTACGTAAAACCATCATCGCTTATTGATTAACATCAAAACTTCTCTATTATTTGCACCACTTCCACGGACTGACCCAAACGGTCATCCACGGATCAGCAGAATGAATCATTATCGCTGACCGGGAAGTGCGGTTTGAAAATGGGTTGTTTGGATTGAATGAAAAACAACCGGTTGACAAATCAAACTGGCGCGGTAAGATGCGCATCCGCTGACAGGGCTTGAGAGCAACGTCAGTGAGTTGGAAAGCTTCTTTCTTCTTCTGAAAAATGATCGCTTGACAACGAAAGTTGCCACGGTAAGATGTGCAGCCTTGCTGATCGGCGCTGACTGCTGAATCAGCGATTAAATCGCCACAGTTTAATCAGTTCTTTAACAAGATATCAGACAATTCGTGTGGGCGCTTGTGCGATTGCATCGGTTACAAAAGGCTATCACCTTTTGTTAATAGTTAAATGCGACGCTTAAGCGAACATACTCGTTAATTTGCAGTAAGTTCTATTGAGCATATAAATTTTTCGCATGAAAAATTTAAACTGAAGAGTTTGATCATGGCTCAGATTGAACGCTGGCGGCAGGCCTAACACATGCAAGTCGAGCGGTAGCGGGAAGAGCTTGCTCTTTGCCGACGAGCGGCGGACGGGTGCGTAACACGTAGGAATCTGCCTGGTAGTGGGGGATAGCCCGGAGAAATCCGGATTAATACCGCATACGCCCTACGGGGGAAAGGAGGGGACTCTTCGGAGCCTTTCGCTATCAGATGAGCCTGCGTCGGATTAGCTTGTTGGTGGGGTAAAGGCCTACCAAGGCGACGATCCGTAGCTGGTCTGAGAG